>CALJZV010000479.1 GCA_937983475.1 uncultured Verrucomicrobiales bacterium | reverse complement strand
ATAAAGTTTTCAAACACAAGCCCCTGCTTGATTGCCGAGGAAGTCAGCTTCTGGTCGCCAGAGGACTGAAGCAAAAAAAGAGGGCCGTTGAAAGCGACAGAGAAGACTTCAGGAAAAATAAACGTGTCGGCGAACAAACCCAGAAACTGGATGCCCGAACCGATGTCGACGTTAATTGTGTCCTGCCTGGGGATGTCTCCAAGAAACTCCGTCCGACGATTTGCATTGTCCTTGAATTGCATCAAGCCTGAGGCAGCGATATCAAACACCGGGGCGTGCGCATATGGGCTCAAATCCACCAAGGTGGCGTCCACCAGCACATTGTTTCCAGAGATGATATGCGCCTGATTGGGCTCCACATGAATCACCCGTCCGTCATCGGGAATGAAATCGTTAATGATGACATCAAACAACGGCGGATCCACCGGAGGATCCACTGGCGGAATGTTGTTATTGTCGTCCGGTGGCGTAAAAAACTGCTCGATGAAACTCCTCCGGAAACGGTGCTGCTGAATGTTGGCGTCCACCACCTGGATGGTCGTTTCGGTCGCCTGATTGCCGACTAGCAAGCCCGTGTCGGTCGCAAACCCGCGCTGGATGTCGCGATTCTGGCGCTGAACCTGGAGATTGATCTGTCCCATCGAAGGCAGCGGCATCACAAAGCCTTTCACCAGAAGGCTGTTCTGGATCAAATCCTCCAGATTGAAGGTGATGACCGGCCCGAACGCTTCGCTGCCGGGCAGCACAAAGGTCATTTCGCCCGCCTTCAAAGTGACCGTTTTTCCGTTGGGCAATTTAATCTTCGCCTTCCCCTCCAGGACCAGGATTTTGAATCCGCCGTCGGGCGTCGCGGACACGATGATCGTCGTGCCCAGCACCGAGGCCGAGGCCGCCGTGGTGCGGATGGTCCCGCCGCCCTTTCCCTTGGGTGAATGAAACAGCACGCTGCCTTCCTGAAGATTGAGGGTGCGACTGGCGGCATCGAAGGAGAAAATCGTGTTGGCGCCCACGCGGGTGATGGTGTTGTCGTCGGCCACCAGTTCGGCGCGCGACCCCGAGCCGGTCTTCACCAGGTCCGGCGCCTTGAACACCTCCTCCACCCTGGCGGGTTGCTGCGTTTTGGCCGGCATGGCAAGCACCTTCACGTCGTTGACGACCTGGGTGAATTTGGCCTGTTTCAGGTCGCTGACCTTGGCTTGGCTGGCCGGAACCATTAGCGAAATAAAAAGGATAAGAAAAACTGCGGCGCGCATAGCGTTGGCAGCATGAACCCCGCTTATTTGTCGGTCAATGTAAAAGACCCGTCCCAATCCTTGGACGGCGGCTCCTTGAGGTAATGGGCGCAGCGTTCCAGATACATTTCACACAGAAAATCCTCGCCACCGATTGCCTGCCGCGTGTCTTTCAATTTGCCAATGGCCTGCTCGAAGCAGCGCTGGCGGTACAGCCCGACTGCCTCGTGGTAAACGGCCAGCCAGGGCGGCGGTGGCTCGGAGCGGTCGCCGAGCAGCTCGAACACCTCCACAGGGCGGGTCTTGCCTTTCACCGTAAGCAAATCCACCGCGCGATAAATGAACCGGTCGCGCGTCAGCGCCTCGACGGTTTCGCCGATCAAAATGTCGGTGTGGAACTGTTTTGTCGCGCTTTCCAGCCGCGCGGCCAGGTTCACGCCGTCGCCCAGGACGGTAAATTCCATGCGCAGCGGATGCCCAATGTTGCCGACCACCACTTCGCCGTGGTTGACCCCGATGCCGATCTTCAATTCCGCGCGGTTGGGCTTTCCTTCCCATTCCTTGTTCAGCCTCAGCAGGGTGGAGCGCATTTTCAACGCGGTGGCCACGGCGCGCGCGGCGTCATTGGCCGAGCCCTCGGTATGCGTGTCGCCCCAGACGGCCATGATGGCGTCGCCGATGAATTTTTGCAGGGTGCCCTTTTGCTGAAGCACGGCCTCGACCATGCCCAAAAAATACTCGTTGAGCTGGGCGACGAGTTTTTCGGCGTCGGTGCCCTCGGTCATGGTGGTGAAGCCTCGAATGTCGGAGAACAGGACTGTCACCGGCTGCTTGCGGCCCCGAAACGATTCCACGAACGACCGCGGGTCACTGAGGATGGTTTGGGCCACATTCTTGGAGACGTATTTTTCCAAAACATTGCGGACGCGCTTGCGCTCCACCTGTTCCAGAGCGTAGCGGAATATGATGCCAAACGCGCCCATGCCAAGCAGCCCAGCCAGCGGCCCCACCATCGGCACCACCATCCGGCTGCCGATAAATTGCAGGTGGCTGACGAAAACAAACCCAACGCCAACGCCCAGAACCACCAGCGCCTTGACCAGCGCGTTCTGGATAAACAAACAAATCAATAAAGCGGCCAACACCAGAACCAGCGACGAAACGACGCCATGGCTGATGGGGGCGTCGCG
>CALJZV010000478.1 GCA_937983475.1 uncultured Verrucomicrobiales bacterium | reverse complement strand
TTGTCCTGATGCACTCGGCTGAGGATCCTTTGGAGCCGCTGTTCACCATCGAGGATGAACCCACCGCCGAGCGCCTTCGGCGGAAGGTATTCGTTCAGCACGCGGTTTACAACGACCGCGACTGGGATTTTCTGCTGCCGATTTTGACGTTTCATCTCGATACCAAGTTGCTGCCGGCGGCCAATTCTTATGAATCCAACCATTTTTACAGGCACAGCTTTGCGGCATGGAACCTGACGGGCTGGGAGGCGTTGGAAGCCGTTTCAATGGCGGGCAAAACCACGTTTAAAGTGCAGAGGCGAAAAATTTTATTTGAAGGCGATGTGCGCTTTCGGGAGAAGCCGCCGGTGCCCAAATTTCCCTGAAAAACAACCGGCTCAAGGCGTTGGGCGTTTGCCGACAATGGCCCATTGCGCATCGAGGGACTTGAGAACCTCCACCAAGGCTTCAAAAGTGGGCGGCTTGACCAGGCAGGCATTGGCGCCCAGATTGCGGGCGCGTTCAATGTCCGGGTGGCCTTTGGAGGATACAAAGGCGACAATGGGCAGGGAACACCACTGAGGATGCCGGCGGACCGCTTCAATGATTTCAAACCCCGATTTCTTGGGGAGTTTTAAATCCAGCAGCATCAGGACGGGAAAAGGGTGAGACTGCCTGTCAGCGAAGTGGCCCTCTCCCGCCAGATAACCCAGCACTTCCTCCCCGTCGCAAACCACCTGCAAAGGATTGGAAATGCGAGATTTCTCCAAGGTTCGACGAATCAGGAGGACGTCATTGTCGTCATCCTCCGCCAGGAGAATCGTTTGCGGTTGGAAACCCGTATCCTGCATTAATTAGTCACACCATGCGCTTGAAGCGGCTGGCTGTCAACGCAAAGCCCGCCACATGAATCATTTAGGCCACTATGACTTCCGGCTGAATCTCGGGGCTTTGATTGAGAGAAATCCAATAGTGCTGCAATGTTTTGGCCAGTTCCACCAGGGTTTGAAAATCATGCGGCTTGACGAGGTAGGAATTGGCTCCCAAATCATAACTTTGATTGATGTCGCCCATTTGGGTGGAGGCCGACATCATCACCACCAACATCCGCTTAAGATTGGAATCCTGCCGAATCCAGCTTAACACCTCAAATCCCGTTTTCTTTGGCATCTTGATGTCCAACAGCAACAGGCACGGCAACGGATACTGTAGCCGATCGTTGTAAATGCCTTCTCCTTGCAGGTAGGCCAACGCGGCGGCCCCGTCGGTAACGACCTCCAATGGATTGCTGATTGCCGCCCTGGAAAACGCACGCCGCAAGAGCATCACGTCATTCTCATCGTCGTCGGCCACCAAAATGAGAGAAGACTTCATAATCGAATTAAAAGTAAGATACGACGCGGCATTTGCAAGGTGACATCAGCATATTTGGCCGCGTATCAGCAGAATATCCGGTTTAGTCTGATTTTTCGCCGGCTCATCTGCGGTTTTGCGCTTGCCGCCGAGCCCGTTCCAGCAATCAATAGGGCGCTCATGCAACGTCAACTTGCCTTAACCTTCGCGCGGCATTGCGCCCGCGCCGCCGCAGTAATGTTGGCGGGTTTTATTTTCTGTAAAGCACAGCCCGCTGCCGCCTCGCAGATTCTTTTGAGTGATGCCGCGGTGCACACTGTATCGGGCGAATTGCTCTCGCCGGGGTTCGTCCTTATCGAGGGCAGCGTCATCAAAGGCGTGGCTGCAAAACCCGCCGACCTAAAACCCGACCGCAACGCGCAGAAAATCAGCCTCAAAGGCCTACATCTTTATCCGGGCCTCATCGGCTTGAACACCGCATTGGGCCTCGTTGAAATCAGCG
Organism: uncultured Verrucomicrobiales bacterium; assembly: GCA_937983475.1. Lineage (GTDB taxonomy): Bacteria > Verrucomicrobiota > Verrucomicrobiia > Limisphaerales > JACDHS01 > CALJZV01. The sequence goes on along the minus strand of CALJZV010000478.1, from coordinate 453 downwards.
CCGTCCGCGCCACCCGTGACGTCAATGAAGTGGGCGAGTTCACCCCCGACGTTCAGAGCTGGATTGCCGTAAATCCCGACTCTGAACTCATTCCGGTCGCTCGAGCCAATGGACTCGCATACTTTCAGCCCGCGCCGCAGGGCGGCATGGTCGCCGGCCAGTCCGGGTTGGTGGCGACCGACGGCTGGACCAGCGAGCAGATGGCTGTGGTCAAGCCTGTCGCGCTCCACATTTATTGGCCCAGCATGGCGCTCAACACCACGCCCAAGGAGGAATTCAAGGACAAGTCGAAGTGGAAATCGCTTGAGGACCAGGCCAAGGAGCGCCAGGAAAAAATAAGGGAACTGAGCGAGTTTTTCGACGATGCCCGCGCCTACGCCAAAGCAAGAGAAGCCGCCGCCAAAACCGGCGCGGAATTCGCCGCCAACCCGCCGTGGGAAGCGATGCTCCCGT
>CALJZV010000477.1 GCA_937983475.1 uncultured Verrucomicrobiales bacterium | reverse complement strand
TGAAAATCCGTGGCGGAATGCCCCAGGGAGCGGACGGCAGATGGACGAAGGGCCATTCAACACGATGCCCGAGCCCGTTTTCAGCGTTTGGGGGCGTTGAAAACTGGTTCGCCCGGGCGATAATCTAGACGTAACGATTCAACTGGAGTTGAATCGCCAAGGAGGTGGGGGTGGAGCCGGGGAGTGCTCCACCCATTTTTATTTTCCCCTAACCTTCACCAATTTTACCCACAGCCTTTTTAATTTGCCGCAGGCACTTTCCAGCGTTCCCAGTCGGTGAGGAACAAATGATCGGGCAGGATGTCCATGCGCGATTGCTTGAGGGGGAAACCCGGCGGCACTTCACCGCGCGCGAGGGATTCAAAAACAAACCGCCCCCACGGCTTCTCGCCCTTGACGATGGGGCGGATGATCTCGAACAGCAGCTTGTTGTCCATTGTCGCCGGGCTCAGATAGAGGGCCTGCACCGGCTTGATGTCGTCGTTGATTTTGTAGAAGTCCTTGTCGTAGTTGAGGGTGGTCCAGACGCACTGGCGGTCGCCGTACCACGCCACGGCCCAGGGAATGTCGCTCATGGTCAGTTCCTTTTCCTTCATCCAGCGGCCAATTTGCTGAATGGTCGGGGGAAAATAAGGCGGATAGGCGTAGGGGTGCACCTTGGGTGGCAAAATCGCCAGGATCATGGGGGCGCACACAATCACGCCAAACAGCGCAATGATGGCCTGCTTCAAGGCCAGATAAGGAATGTCCAGTTGTTCCAGCAGCACGAAGAAAAAGCCCGCGCCGAAGATGAACACCATGGGTGCCAGGATGACCAAAAGATTTTCCGAAGACAGGTCAGGCGACGTTTCGCTCAGTTGCGTTCGGCCCCACGCCTGGACCAGGATAAAGAGAGCCAAAGACCCGAGAAGCAACAATCGCATACGGGAGAGGGTCTTGTTGCGGAAGGGCATCAGAACGCCGGCCAGGAAGAACGCCGTGATCCAGTTGCCGCCCATTTTAGGAATTTGCGTCTCCACGGCGGCTCGGGTGTAAATTGCCAGCTTCCGGACAAAATCGTTGATGGTGAGCCGGTCGAAATCCACACCAGGATCAATGGACCGTTGCAGGCTGTCTTCCGGAAAGGGCGGCGTCAGTTCCATGACCGCATATCCGGCCGTGCCAAATGGCGTTCCGCTGACCATGTAGTTGCGGACGATCCACGGCGTGACGACCAGGAGAAAAACCAGTCCCATGGTCCAAGCCACCTTGGCTCGCGCCGCGGGCGCAAACATCAGGACCAGCGCCAGCGCCGGAACGATGAGAAAAATAAAACTGTAGCGTGTCAGCCCGGCGAGGCCGATCAGCAAGCCAGCCATGGCCGCGATGGACGCCATCCTGCCCGAGGAAGCGGACTTGTCGCGTTGTCCTTCGTCCAAGGCCACCAGGCACCGGAACACTCCCAGGACGATCACCATCAGCAGCATGGTGGAGAGGCCGGAGACGCTGAACCGCCAGAATAGTTCCGTGCCCACGAAGAGGAGGGCCGCCACCAGGCCGACCCAGCGATCGAACAGGCGTTTTCCGAGCGCATACACCATCAGCGCCGCGACGACCAGCAACAGTTGATTGAGAATGGCGATCCACCTTTCGGGAAAATAGACGCTGAAGGGCTTGCCGCCCGGGATCTCGTAGTTCACCGGCATCAGCTTGAGCCACGCCGCGAGCACCACCGGATAGACCGGGGCGTTCGCCAGGTCGGGGTGATCCTCCTGCAGCAGCGTCAGGGGGTCTTTCCCGTGCTCCTTGAGCAAGTAAAGGCTGAAGGGACGGACAAAGTCGGTGGTGTATCCTTTTCCATCGGCGATGTTGCGCGCCAATTGCGCGGCGTCCATCGCCTCCTGGGAGGAAAAATTCTTGAACGCCCGCAGGTCATACAGGAGCGCCACGGTGATGAAGACCAGCAGCGCGCCCGCCAGCTTGACCAGCTTGGCGCCGCGCCCTTCTTCCATGTTGTGAATCCATTCTTGCAGACGGGCCATTTTAATATCCTTCCAGTTTATAGAGTTTCAGTTTGCGATGGAGCGTGCGGCGGCTGATGCCGATTTTCTTGGCCGCCTCGGTCCGGTTGCCTCCGCACTCTTTCAGGGCGCGGATGATGAGTTGTTTCTCGGCGTCCTTCAAGGTGGTTGGTTCCTCATCCGGCGACGAGGCGCCCACGCTTTCCGCCAAACCGCTGTTGGAGCGCACATTCTGGGGCAGGTCGCGCAGGGCGACGCTATCGCCGCGTGAAAAGACCACGGCGTGCTCGATGGCCGTGCGCAGCTCGCGGACATTGCCCGGCCAGGTATATTTCATCAGTGCCTCAAGCGCCTCGGGGGCGATTGCGCTGACTTTCTTGTCATTTTCTCGGGCAAACTCCCGCAAAAAGCTCTGCGCCAGCAGGGGCAGGTCGCTCAGCCGCTCGCGCAACGGCGGCAACTGGATTTCCACCACCTTGAGGCGGAAATACAAATCCTCGCGGAAGCTTCCGGCCTTGACCAGTTCCTCCAAATTCTTGTTGGTGGCGGTGATGATGCGCACGTCGGCGGTCAGGGTCTTGTTGGAACCCAGCCGCTCAAAGGTGCGCTCGCCCAGAAACCGCAGAAGCTTTACCTGCATGCCTGGATCGATTTCGCCGATTTCATCCAGAAACAGCGTGCCGCCCTGCGCCTGCTCCACGCGCCCGATGCGGCGCTCGTGCGCGCCGGTGAAGGCGCCTTTTTCGTGGCCGAACAGCTCGCTCTCCAGCAGCGTCAGGGGCAGTCCCGCGCAATGCACGGTGACCATCGGATGCCGGGCGCGCGGACTGAGCTGGTGAATGGCCTTGGCGATGAGCTCCTTGCCGGTGCCGCTTTCGCCGGTGATCAGCACCGTGGCGCGGGTGGGGGCCACCTGCTGGACAATCTCGAGCGTCTCGCGCATCTGGGGCGATTCGCCAATGATGTTCTCCACGCCAAATTTGCTTTGCAGTTGCTGCTTGAGCGTGACGTTTTCCACCTCGAGGCTCCGCTGTCGCAGGGCGCGCCCGATGCGCATCTCCAGCTCGTCAATCTGTAGCCGCCCCTTGGCGATGTAGTCGTCGGCGCCCTGTTTCATGGCGTTGACGGCCAGTTCCTCGGAGCCGTAGGCGGTCATCAGAATGCACACCGGCGGCTTGGAAAGCGACTTGGCTCGGGAGATGAGCTTCATGCCGTCCTCATTCGGGAGGCGGAAGTCGGTGAGCATGACGTCGAAATGCTCCTGCTCAAGCAGGCTCATGGCCGTGGCGGCGTCCTCGGCGACATAGACGTCGTAGTGGTCCTCCAACGCGGCGCGCAGCCCTTCTCTCGTGGGCTTTTCGTCGTCAACAATCAGCAGCATCGGTTTGTTCATGGTCGTTCGTGATGGAACCTCGAACTGTTCACTAAATAAAAAACATCAATTGGCGGCGCGGTCCTCCAGCAGGCGCGTGGGCCGCTCGTGCAACGGGAACCAGAGCCGGAAGGTGGTGCCCTGCCCCACGCGGCTGTCCAGTTCGATGCGCCCGCCGTGGTCGCGCACAATGCGCTGCACGATCATCAGCCCCAGCCCGGAGCCTTTTTTCTTGGTGGTGTAAAACGGCTCAAAAATGCGGTTGATCTGCTCCTGCGAAATGCCGCCGCCGGTGTCGGCCACGCTGATCCAGACGCCGTCGCCGCCCTGGCCGGTTTCCAGCGTCAGCGAGCCATCCTTGGTCATCGCGTGCATGGCGTTTTTGACCAGATTGACCAGCGCCTGCTTGATTTGCGCGGGGTCAATGGGCGTTTGCGGCAGGGAGCGGGAAAGTTTTTCGCGGACTTGCAGGCCGCGGTTTTCCAGCTCGGGCCGGAGCAGTTGAAGGGTCTCGCGCGCCACGTCATTGAGCGAGGCGAGTTTCAGTTGCGGTTGTGAGGGGCGAATGGCTTGGAGGAACTGGGTGACGATGTAGTCCAGGCGGGTGATTTCCCCCTTGGCGACGTTGAGGTAGCTGTCCAGCTTGCGCGCAATTTCGCTGGTTTCAGGCCCTGCGAGCGGCTCGGCACGGCGGCGCGTGACGCGGCTGATGCGGGAAGGTTCGGTGTGCTGGCGCAGCTTTTTGATTTCGCGCTCCATTAGTTGCAGGTGAATGTGCAGCGCGTTGAGCGGGTTGCCGATTTCATGGGCGACGCTGGCCGCCAGCAGGGTGAGCGAATGCAGCCGCTCGCTTTCAATCGCCTCAAAGGTCTGCTTTCGCGCCTCGGTGGCGTCGTGCAGGATCAGCGCCACACCCGAGCTGCCGGTCTTTTCGCCATCCAGCGGCGCGGCATACATGCGGATAAACCGCGGGCGCGGCAAGGTGATTTCAAACTCGTGGCGAATGACGCGCTGGCCTCCCTTGCCGTCGAGCTTGGCAATTTTTTCCCAGTCGATTTCCGGCAGCAAGCGGCTCACCGACTGGCCTTCGCGCAGATCTTCCATTGGCCAGCCCAGCAGTCGCGTGACCGCCTCGTTGAAGTAGAGAATGCGCCCGTGCTCGTCCACAACCAGGACGCCGTCCTCAATGGCGTCAAAGAGCGTCTCCAAAAAAGCCCGCTCGCGCGCCAGGCGCTGCACGACCGTTTGCAGGCCCTCGGTGTCCAGCCGCCCGATGCGGCCGAGCACCTTGTCAAGAAAGCTGGATTTGGCGGGCATGGCTCAGAACCATTTTTTCCGTTTGAAATACCAATACGTCCCGGCGGTCGCAACGGCGGTCACCAGGGCCGCGTAGCCGTAGCCGGTTTGGTGGTCCAGTTCGGGCATGTTGGAAAAGTTCATGCCGTACCACGTGCCAATGATGATGGCCGGCGTGGTGATGAGCGTGATGAGCGTGAGCAGCTTGACCACCTCGCCGGTCTGGTTGGAGGACATGTTCAAATACACCTGCAAAATGCCCGTCAGCGAGTCGGTGTAACTGTGGGCCAGCTCGGAGATGTGGAACAGCGAATCGTACACGTCGCGGTAATACGGAACCAGGTGCGCCCGGATCAGCTTGAACTCGCCCCGCGCAAAGCGGCCGAGCACTTCGCGTTGCGGCCCGATGATCTGCCGCAGGTGCACCACTTCCTTTTTGATCTGGATGATCCGGTTGAGCACCTCCTTGCCGGGATTTTGCAGCACCTGCCCCTCCAGGTCGGCGATCTCGGCGGCCAGTTCCTCCAGCGCCGGCTTATAATTATCCACAATTCCGTCCAGGATTGTGTGCGCCACCCGGTCGGGCGCGCGGGCGATGTGAACGGTGCCTTTCATGCAGCGCTCCTCGGTGGCCTGCACGGCGCGCAACGGCAGTTCGTGGAAGGTGACCAGAAAGTTTTTGCCCAAAAAGAAATTCAATTCCTTCGTGGCGAACACGCCGTCCTTGCGGCTGTAGTCCACCGCGTGAATCACAATGAACAGGTAGGGCGCGAACTTGTCCTCGTCCTTGGGAATGTATTCCTCCACCTTGGGCGAAGGACTCACCATCACGCAGTCCTCGATGGAGAGCGGATGAAAGTGAAATATATCCTCCAGCACCAGCTTGGTTTCCTCGGGCGTGGAGTTTTCGAGGTCCACCCAGAGAAACAGGTTGGTGTCGGCCAGCAGCGTCGGCATCAGGAACGGCTCGATGTCCTTGCTGTGCAGCCGGCCTTGGGTTGTGAAGGCAAATGAACGAATCATGCGCAATTTTGACCGCGTCCACGCCAAACTGTTGGCGTGTCAAGTTGGCGCAATCTTAAGCGGAATTGCCTTGGACGCAAGTGTCTTCAGGAAAGCGCAGGACAGATTGGGTGCAACTTGACGATGCTACGTGTCTTGTGGCGATAGGGATAAGGACGGTCCGTCCCCATACAATGTCGCACAGCACCAAGCGAACTGGGGACAAGCTGTCCCTACTTCTGGCGTAGCAACGTCACGATGCGCACGAACAAATTGAGCGCTCAACCGGTTCATTTCCTCCAAACACCCGGCATGACAGCACACCGCTTCCCGGGAAACAGACAGGGGTGCCATTCAAAGTGGCGGGGAGGAAAAAAGGTTCGAAGCCGTGGCTGACCCGGCGCACCGCGCCGACCGTCTGCCTTCCCATCTAATCTGGTTCGATGTCATTAACACGCGATCATCCTACTCACTTGCCAAAATATGATTGGTAAGTCTGTGCACCAATTTCGATGCACTTGCTCGGAAAACTCCGGAAAAGCTGACGTGCATACTCTAGCATTTTATCACTGACGAGTGCCTGATCCTGAACCTGCTCAGGAGTGCTGGGTGGCGATGCGTAGATCTCGTGGGAAATCCTGTTTCTGACCTCCATAATCTCCTTCAACTTGGTGATGTCTTTCTGAGAACCGAACGATATGCCGAAATGCTCAGAAAAGTAATCGACGCGCCTTTCGATACTTTGCCTGTCCAGAGTCTTTACCTCCTTTAGGATCTGCTCGTTCAGAAACTTGCTGAATGGGTTTGCACTCTGAGCATCGAAGATGTCTCGAAGCATGACTTTCGTGTCGCGATTGCTGAACACCTTCCCTGGATCGGCAATGAGAAATGTGCGGTGAACCTCTTTCAAAAAGGACTCGAAATGGGCAACCAACAACAGCAATTCGCTCTGATTGATCCGATCCTCCGAGAACTCAATCTTGAAGCGAATGTCGGCCCGCCTGTTGTCCATTCTGTGCTTCTTTCTCAAATGCTCGAACATCATTTCTTTGAGCCCATCGAAATCTTGTTCGGGTGAATGCTCTTTTAGCATTTTAAATCCTGACTCAATGGTGGAAACCTGAGCCTGCAATTGGGCTTTGTAAAAACCTCGAATCTTTGCTGGAGACAAAGATTTCAAGGCAAAACGAATGATAGCAAACTGAGTTTCGACACGCTCGATTGCCTGCAAATAGGCGTGAATTGTCAACCGGCTGTCAGACTTCTGTTTCGTCATTGTCTTTTAACTCTTATGTCCACAAGGGAGGCGGTATGATACACACTGAACGATAAGACAACCGAACAGTAGTTATTAGCCGAAACCCATTCGGCAAAGCCAAGCTGGGATTGGCGGCTCATTGGTAAAACAGTTGCTTCGGCCAAAACGGCTGGCAAGCCTTGTTTTTTCATACGGTTAACGGTAGGCGCATCCGAGAACTTCTCGTGACCCGGTGGGGCGAAGCTGCCGCTTCCCCCCTGACTGGTGTCTTTGTTGAAGCGCTTTGGTGAGTCGTGGCCATGGTTCTTTCCTTGGTTCCCGCCATTCGCGCGACATTTTCATGCCGCCGCTTCCAGAACAATCTTTGGATGTTTGGCGGCGATTTTTAATAGCACCTTGGCCGGGCCGGTCGGCTTGCGGCGTCCTTGTTCCCAATTCTGCAACGTGTCCTCGCTGATGCCCAGCAGCCGGGCAAACTTGACCTGCGGCAACCCAAGTTTGTTCCGCACCCGCACGACATCATTGGCCGCCTTGACCTCAAATTGGCGTGAAGGCCTGGCTTCGCCGCGTTCAATGGCGGCGGCCTCATTCACGCTTTGCAGCAGTTCGTTGAACAATTCGTTTTTCATAACTCAAATCTTCAACGCGTTCCGAAGTTGCCTCACTTGATCCGCGCTCAAATCGTCCTGCTCGTTCTTCGGATACACCAGCAGCATCGAAATGCGGTCTTTTGCCACCCACCAATAATAAATTACCCGCAAGCCGCCGCGTTTGCCGCGCCCGCTTCACGCCCAGCGGATTTTCCGAATGCCGCCCGATCCTCGAATCAAATCTCCGGCATCGGGGCGCGCGGCCAGATACACCTGCAACGGCGCCATACCGCTCGTCGTCCATCAACTGAAGGACGCGTTTCGTGAATGTGGGAGTTTCGACAAAGAGCACATGACAAAAACTACGCCAGAGGCGTATGGCGGTCAGGTTTGGCGTCAACACAATCGCCCTGCTTCTCAGCGATGCGCCTGACGGGTTTTGCCGCCGGTTTTATCGGCGGGGGGCGGTGGCCGCTCGGGGATTGCAAAGCCGTCGCCCGGTTGATTCCATAGGCGCCAAGGATCGTCGTGACGGCGCATCTCGGCCAAAAGCAGGGCCTCCATTTTCCGCAGCCTGCGGGCGTGCCGCGGATCCTCGGCCAGGTTGACCTGGTGGGGTCTGGGCGTGACGCCGGTCAGGGCGACAACTAGCGGGTCGTGATGCTCCGAAAGCAACTCGTGGGGGTTGTCGGCCAGGTTGAAAAGCTGGGTGCGGCGCACGGCGCCCTCGAGCAGATCGTATTTGACGAGCTTCCAGTCGCCCTTCTTGACGCACCGCATGCCCGGGGTGTCCCGGCCGCAGTAAACCCCATATAGGGTGTCGCGGACCGTCTTTTTTTTGCCCTCGAGCACGGGCCGAAAACTGAGGCCCTCGTTGGTGGGTGGCGGCCGGATGCCAGCCAGGTCGCAGAGGGTGGCCAGCACATCGAGCAGGTAGATGTTCCCGGGAGCTCGGGAGCCGGGCCGGATGCCGGGGCCTTTGACGACAAAGGGCACCCGCCAGGTGTGCTCGTAGAGGTTCTGCTTGCCCTGGAGCCCGTGTCGGCCGATGGCGATGCCGTGGTCGGAGGTGTAAATGACGTAGGTGTTCTCAAGCTCCCCCATGGTCCTGAGGCGGTCCAGGACCCGGCCGATCTGAATGTCGATATTCTCAACGCAGGCGAACTGGCGGCCGATTTCATTGCGAATGGTGCGCTCGTCGCGGTTGGTCCAGACGCCGCTGACGGCGGTCTCATCGCGCCCCCCGGGGCGATCCTGCTGGAAGGGGTGGGCCGGCAGATAATTGGGGGGCAACGGCGGCTGGCGCGGGTCGGCCGGGGGCAGCGAATCCATGTCGGTGTGGTTGACGGCGCCATAGCGGGCCAGCAGTTCGGGCTTTCCGTCGCGCGTGTCGTGCGGGTGTGAGAACCCGAAATGGATGAGGAACGGCCTGGCGTCCTTGGCGGCGGCCCGCTGGTCCAGCCAGGACAAAACCTGCTCGGCATGCCAGGCGCTGCCGGTGTCGTCGGTGCCCCCGCGTTTGCCGGCATCCCGGCGGACGGAGAAGAGCTTGTTGGCCGCCTCGTAGCTGTTGCCGGTCTTGCAGGTGCGCATGGTGGCGTAACCGGCGCGGTTGAAGACCGCCGGGAGGCTGTACTGTTCCAGCCCCGGCGGAACCCTCGCCGGGTCGGCCCCGTGCGGATTGAGCGTCTGCCCGGGGCCGTTGGGTATGTGCCAGACCGTCCGCCCGGTCATGATCATGTGGCGGGAGGGCGTGCAGACGGCGCTGCTCCAGGAGCCCATATGGTGGGCGGCGTCCAGGACCATGCCCTCGGCCGCCAACCGATCGATGTTGGGCGTTCGCAAGGGCGAGCCGGGATTGTAAAAGCCGAAATCAAACGGCGACTGGTCGTCCACGATGATGAAGAGGATGTTCGGCCGCGGCGCCCCCAGGCCGTCAAGGCACAGGGCCAGAGAGAGCAAAATAAGGACAGTTCTCACGCCCAATGACATTCAGACCGGCACGCAGCCGTTTCAAGGGCAAAAATGGGTGTGATTCCAACTGGCGGTCAATAAGTGTGACATTTTGGCATTGTACAACGTGCGGAAGTGTATAAATAGAAGTTCAGCAAAGGGGTCGTGAGTCTGCCGCCGGTTTTATCGGCAGGGGAACGCCTGTCAACCCTGTTGACCGCCCGGCCGATGGCTGTCTTTGTTGGCGCGCTTTGGTGAGTCATGGCCATGGTTCTTTCCTTGATTCCCGGTGAAATCAACGTCAAGGGGCCGACAAAGTAGCACAGGCGTCTCGCCTGTTTGGGGCACGAGGGAAAATTCTTTAAAAGGAAGCAGGCGGGGACGCCTGCTCTACTTTTCGCGATAATCGCCAGAATAATAAATCTACAAAAAATGCATGAATGCGCCTGATTGCCCCACAAACAGGAACGCGCTTGACCGCGTCGCCGCATTTCCGGCTCAATGAATGCGGTCCCGCTCAAACCGGTCTGACGTTGAAAATCTGAATACTGCCATGAAAACACTTTTGTCCTCACTGCCCCGGCTGGTTTTGGTGGCGCTCGCCGCCCTGCTTGTCTTTTCGCCGCAGGAAATCTTCGCCAAAAAGAAGCCCAAAAAAATGCTGGTGGTCACCGTCACCAAGGGCTTTCGCCACAGCTCCATTCCCACCGCCGAGCGGGTGATCGGCGAGATTGCCCAAAAGAGCGGCGACTTCACCGTGGATTACGTTCGCCAGAGCGAGGATGACCGCGAGATGAAGGAGAAGATGACCATGGAGAAGTTGAAGGAATATGACGGCGTGATTTTCGCCAACACGACCGGCGATCTGCCGCTGCCGGACAAACAGGGGTTTCTGGACTGGATCCAGTCCGGCAAAGGCTTTGTGGGCATGCACTCGGCCAGCGACACCTTCCGCGGCCACAACCCGCTGGATCCCTATGTCGAAATGGTCGGCGGCGAATTCAAATCGCACCCGCCGGGGCTGCAGGACGTCGAATGCATCGTTCAGGACTCCAAGCACCCGGCCTGCGCGCACTTCGGCCCGACCTTCAACATCAAGGACGAGATTTACATTCTCAACGGCTTCCAGCGCCCCACTGTTCACGGCCTGCTGACCCTCGACAAACATCCGCAGACCGGCTGGCCGGGCGATTTCCCCATCGCGTGGTGCAAAAATTACGGCAAAGGCAAAATGTTTTACACCTCGCTTGGACATGCCGAAGCCGTCTGGGAGAATCCGGAGTATCAAAAGCACATTCTTGGCGGTATTCGCTGGGCGCTGGGACTGGAAAAAGGTGACGCGACGCCGCAGAGCACCGCCTTCAGCGTGAGCGAGGAAGAGGCCAAGGAGGGGTTCCGCCGCCTGTTCAACGGCGTGGATTTGTCCGGCTGGAAACTGCGCCATCCCGGGGGCTCGGCAAGCTGGAGCGTCCAGAACGGCATGCTCGTCAACACGCCGCCCGGCAACGCCGCGGGCAACGACATCGTCACCGAGGAACAGTTCCGCGACTTTGTCATCCGGTATGAATACATGATCCCCAAGGGAAGCAATTCGGGCCTGTACCTTCGTGGCCGGCATGAAATTCAGATCTTCGACGACTATGGCAGCGACAAACCCGCCATGGGCGGCAACGGCGCGGTTTACAGCATTTCGCCTGCGGCCAAGCTGGTGACGCGCCCGCCCGGACAGTGGCAGAGCGTCGAGGCTGCTCTCAAGGGCGACCGCGTGACGGTCATCCTCAACGGCGAGACCATTCACGACAACCTGCTGGTCAACAAAGCCACCGGCGGCGAACTGGACAAAAATCTCGATCTGCCCGGTCCGTTCATGCTCCAGGGCGACCATGGCCCGGTGGCTTTCCGCAACATGCGGATCAAGGTGTTGAAATAAGATGCCGCATTCCGGCCGCATCATATTTGTCATCGGCACGGACACCGGAGTGGGCAAAACCGTCTTCACCGCGCTGATCACGCGCCGGCTGCGGGAACGGGGCGTTCATGTGGCCGCGCTCAAACCTCTCTGCTCCGGTGGGCGTGACGACGCTCATGCACTTCGCGCAGCCGCAGGGAACGTGTTGGCTCTCGACGACGTCAATCCGTGGCATTTTCGCGCGCCGCTGGCGCCCCTTTCGGCTGCCCGCAAGGAAAATAAAACCGTGCGGTTGCGGGATGTGGTTTCATTTATCCGCAAGGCGCAAAAGCGGTTTGACACGGTCGTTGTCGAGGGCGCTGGTGGACTGCTCAGTCCGCTGGGCGAGGGGTTCGATGCCCGGGACGGCCTTGTGGCGTTGAAAGCGACGCCGATACTGGTTTGTCCAAATCGGCTGGGGGCGGTCAATCAGGTGCGGTTGGTTTTGGGTTGCCTGCCTGATTCGCTCGCACAACAGGCGCAAGTGGTTCTGATGTCCCCGCCGCGCGCGAACGCCGCCAGCCGGAGCAATGTAGATTTGCTGGGTGAATTTATAGGTCCAAATCGCCTGCACATTCTCCCTTGGCTGGCGCGGCCGAAAGCCGTGCAGCCGAATCCCGAAACCATCCTTCCGCCATTGGATCGCCTCATCCAAGTCTTGGACGCCGCCAAGGTCGCGAGCATCAAATCCGCGTCCTTGTGATTGCGCGGTTTCACGGTTTTAATCCCGCGATGAACATCATCCCTCGCGCGGCCCTGCTTTTGGCGTTGATGACCACCGCCGGCCTGCGCGCCGATCCCCATGACCAGTCGGGCGTTCCCCTGGAGGCCGATTCGCCGGACCCGAAGCTGGCCAAAATTGTCCTCCTGGCCGGGAGCCCCAGCAGCAAGCCGATGGCGCACGAATATTTTGCCGGGTGCGCGCTGCTGCTGAACTGGCTCAAGGCCCAGCCCGGCGTCTGGCCCGTGATGGCGCGCAACTGGCCGGAAAATGAACGGGTGCTCAAAGGGGCCAGGTGCATCGTTTATTTCGGTGATGGCGGGGGCAAGCAGCCGTTCATCGAGCCGGAGCGCTGGGCGAAGCTGTCCGCGCTCGTCGAAGGCGGCGCGGGCCTGGTGCTGCTGCATCAGGCGGTGGATTTTCCCAAAGGGCCGGACGCCGACCGGATCAAGCGCTGGATGGGCGGCGTGTTTCACAGCGACATCGGGAGCCGCGGCCATTGGGACATGGATTTGAAACCCGTGGGCGAGCATCCCATTCTGCGCGGCGTGAAACCCTTTTCCGCTCCGGGCGACGGCTGGCTTTACAATCTTCATTTCCTCTCCGCCGAAGAGGGTTGGACGCCGCTGTTGGCCGGCCAGGTGCCCGACAAATTCCGGACCACGGCTGACGCCAGGCAGTTTGCGGGGCGCGATGAAGTGATCGCTTGGGCGCACCAGCGTCCGGGAGGCGGCCGGGGTTTTGGATTTACCGGCGCGGACCTGCACAAAGGCTGGGCCAACGAAAGCCAGCGCAAGCTGGTGGTCAACGGCATTCTTTGGAGCGCCGGACTGGAGGTGCCCGAAAACGGCGCAGAAGCGGCTTTTGTTGACGAGGATTTAAACCGCAACCTGGATCGCAAGCCCGCGCCCAAACCGGCGCCGGCCGCTCCCCAGCTTAAAAGCTCGGCCCCGGGCACAAACAAGCCCGACGTCGTGTTCATCGCGGTGGACGATCTCAACGACTGGATCACGCTTCTGGACACCAATGCGCCGATTCGCACACCCAACCTCGAACGACTGGCCGCGCGCGGGATGACCTTCACCAAAGCCTATTGCGCGTCGCCGGCCTGCAACCCG
>CALJZV010000476.1 GCA_937983475.1 uncultured Verrucomicrobiales bacterium | reverse complement strand
AAGTTTTTTGAATCACACTTAAAGCACCGGCATCACGTCACGGGTAGAATGGCCAGATTTTGGGAATGAAATATACGGCCAACCCCCAGAACAAGAGGTTCAACGGCACGCCCACTTTCAAAAAGTCGGTGAACTTGTAGCCGCCGGCGCTGTACAACATCGTGTTGGCAAGGAAGCCGACAGGCGTGGCAAAGCTGGTGGAGGCCGCAAAGGTCACGGCCATGAGGAAGGGTTTGGGATCCACACCCAGCTTGACAGCCCCGGAAATGGCAATCGGCGCCAGCAACACCGCTGCGGCGTTGTTGCTCATGCATTCGGTCAGCACGGCGGTGACCAGATAAACCGCCGCCAGCATCACCACCGGCCCATGTTTTCCGAGGTAACCAAACAAATTATTGGAAACAAACTCGGCGGCGCCGGACTTTTGCAGGGCGATGCCCAGGGGCAGAATGCCCGCGAGCAACAGGATCACTTTCCAATCAATCGCCTCATACGCCTGTTCCAGCGTCATGCAGCGGGTCAACACCATCGCCAGGCAGCCCAGAATCGCGCTCACCAGGATGGGAAACACATTCAGAGCGGCCAATCCAATGACCAGCAGCATAATGCCCAGGGCCATCGGCACCCGTTCGCGGCGCAAGGAGGGCTCTTCGATTTCACCAAGGAAGAGAAGGTTTTTATCGCTCCGCAGCTTATCCATTTTCTCCTTGGGCCCCAGCAGCACCATGGCATCACCAAACTGAAGCCGGGTGGAGTTGAGCTTTTCATGGATGGTCTTGGCGCGCCGACGGAGGGAGAGGACGATGGCGTTGTAGGATCGATGGAAATCCAGGCTCCGGAGCGTGTGTCCGATGAATCGCGAGCGCGGTGCGACAAGGGCCTCCACGAGCTTGAGATCCTTGGATTTCATCAACTCATCCTTGAGCTTGAACTCGGCGGCAATTTCCAAACCCAGCTCGCCCTTGACCTCCATGATCTGTTTCATGCTGGCCTCCACCAGCAGGATGTCGCCCTCCTGAATCGGCTCGCGCGTCGGGGACCAAAGCTTGTTGCCGCCGCGCAAGAGCTCCAGAACGCTGATTTTGAATTCACGGCGCAAATCGCTTTCCAGGACTGTTTTCCCGATGAGCTTGGACCCCTCCATGACCTGCAATTCGGTGATGTACTCGCTCAACTGGTATTCCTCGGTCAGCTCCTCCCGGCGGCGTGCAGGCAAAATCCACTGGCCAACCACGAGAAAATAAACCACCCCTGCGCCAAACATGATGATGCCCAGCCTGGAGAATTCAAACAGGGACCAGGCGCCGTAGCCCGACTGCTGCGAGATGGAACTGACCAGCAGGTTGGTGGACGTGCCAATGAGCGTGCAGACGCCCCCGAATTGAGAGGCAAATGAAAGCGGAATGAGCAACTTGGAGGCGGACACTTTCCGGGCGGCGGCCGTGGTGAGCACCAGCGGCAGGAAAACAGCCACCGCCGCAGTGTTGTTGATAAAGCCAGAAACCACGCCAATCGGCAGCATGATCAGCATCAAAAGCAAAAACTGGTTGCTTCCCCACCGAGTCAGGAGCCGCCCGAACAATGCCAGTGAGCCGGTCTTTTGCAGCCCCGCGCTGAGGACAAACATCGCGGCTACCGTCACCGTCGCTGGGTTGCTGAAGCCCGACAATCCCTCCTCGGGCGTGACCAGCTTGAGGACCAGCAGCGCCCCCAGAATCATGATCGCCACCACGTCCACCGAAAACCGCTCCGTGGCGAACAACACCACTGCGGCCACCATGATGAGTATTACCAGCGCGATTTCCATGCGAGCGATTCTGTTGTATTCGAGTTTGTCTTTCGAGTCGGGGCGCCACTCTAGGAGCGGCAGAATTCCGATTGACGCTGCTTTGGCCTCACCGCAATAGTCCTGCGGCGTTGCGCCAACGGTCCGGCTTTGGACGGCCCGCAGATTACATGAGCAACAGAAATTCACCACAGAAAAGGAAGCCTCTCGGCGCCGGGGTTCCGGCTCCCTGGCGAGAGCAATCCCCCAGTATTATTTCATCATGAACACACATCGCATCGGCATCATTGGCGGCAGCGGCCTCTACCACATCGAAGGATTCACCCAGCAAAAGTGGGTGAAGGTCAAAACGCCTTTCGGCAACCCATCGGATGATTATCTTACCGGCAAGCTGGGCGGCCGCGACGTGGTCTTCCTGCCCCGTCACGGGCGCGGCCATCGCATTCTGCCGAGCGAACTGAACCATCGCGCCAACATCTGGGCGATGAAGAAACTGGGCGTGGCGTGGATCATCAGTGTCAGTGCCGTCGGCTCGCTCCAGGCCAAATACAAGCCGTGCGACATCGTGCTGCCCAACCAGTTTGTGGACCGAACCAAGCGTTCCTTTGAGCACACGTTTTTTGGACGGGGCATTGTGGGGCATGTCGCCTTTGCCGACCCCATTTGCGAGGAATTGCGGCAGATTTTGCTGAAAACCGCCAAGGCGTTGAAGGCGCGCGTTCATGACGGCGGCACCTACGTCAACATGGAGGGGCCGGCCTTCAGCACCCGTGCCGAATCACTCACCAACCACAAGGCCGGTTACGATGTCATTGGCATGACCAATCTCGGCGAGGCAAAATGCGCCCGCGAGGCCGAAATCGCCTACGCCTCCATGGCCATGATCACCGATTACGATTGCTGGAAGATGGACGAGGCGCACGTGACCGTGGAGATGGTTGTCGAGAACCTGAAGAAAAACGCGGAGAACGCCAAGGCCATCGTCGCCAAGGCGCTGCCGTTGATTCCCGCCAAACCCACCTGGCCCTGCCACGATGCGTTGCTCATCATGACCGACCGCAAGGTCTGGCCCGCCAAAACCATCAGCGAATTAAAGCCGCTTCTGGAAAAATATTTGTAAGCCTGCGCCTGACTTGCGCCAGCGGAAAACTCATCGCGGCAAACGACGAGCCGTGGTATTATCTTTGCTTTAATACGGCTGTAGTTCACCCAAACAATGCGCTCAACCCTTCCTGCCGAAGCCTTGCTTCAAGCCCGATCACCTTTCAAATGAATGCAGCCAAATTGAAGCACAAGATTCTGGCATCCCCAAAAAACTTGCTGGTCGCAACCGCACTGGCCGCGGCCACCGTGTTCGCCGCCGTTGCCACGGCCAAGTTGCTCAATCAATCTGTCCACGCCCGGCGTTTTGAGTGCAAGCCAGGTCCCTGGGGCTACGTGGAATGCGTCCGTATCGCCATTGAAATGCCCGAGTCATTTGTCTCCCTTGACCAGATTCGGGACATTCACGCCCACTGGTTCTTCAAAAATCACACAAAGGCCCAAGTGGAGGCCCTGTTCCAATCCGCCGGGCTGCCTGCGGCCCAACTTAACAGCCTGCTGCACGAAGCCAAATGGGAGCAGACGACCGACGGTTGGTGGGTTTCGCCTTCGGACGCGCTGGTGCTGACCCTGCCCCAGCCGGCACGGCAGAAAATCTACACCTTGTTGGCCAACTTCCAGGAAAACAACCCGCAATATTACCCGTTTACCTTCCGTCCCGAGGTGCTGGAGAGCATTCTCAGGGACAGCCAACTTTCCGAGGTGACTGAAAACAAACTCAAAACCCTCTTTTACCAGCGAGGGCAAATGACCCTTTTCTCGGATTTGGACCTGCTGGTGAACAGCCTTTCCAATGACGATGAAAAGGAGCGTTTGCTCAAGACCATTTCCCGCACCTCCACCCTCCTGGTGAAACTTAAAGTGGATGAGCAGACGAGCATCGAAAGTCTGGTCAACTACTGGGGCTACGGTGGCCGCGCCAAGGATGTTCGGGCCCTTTTGCAATCAATGGCGCAAGTACCCGGTGGCGCCATTGTGGACGCCGCCCACCTGCTGCCGCCGTTTGTGCGCCAGCGGATTTACACCTACCCAGACCCCTCGGCACTGAATGTCACCAACCAACACTGTCACTGGAGCTCGCTAAATTTCTTCAATATCACCCCTGACGACCGCTGCGCGCAGGAAGCCTATGCCACCGAGTGCATCAGGAATGAATATCACCCCATTCCCGACAGCCCCAGACTGGGAGACATCATTCTCTTCCTTGATCCGGATGGCGCGCTAATCCATTCGGCGGCCTACATTGCCGACAATATTGTGTTTACAAAAAACGGCGGCGCGCCGAACCGTCCGTGGATTTACATGGAACTGGAGGACTTGATGGCCGCCTACGCCAAACCGATGGAGCCGCTGCGCACGGTGATCCTGCGGCGCAAAACAATTTAGCCAGCAATGGCGCGTCAATAACGCGGCACGGCGGGATCCACCTCAACGGACCAGCGGTCAATGCCGCCGGCCAGATTGCGCAGCCTGGAGAACCCGAAATGGCGCAACTGCGCGATGGCATTGAGACTGCGGATTCCGTGGTGGCAATAGACCACAATTTCCTCGTCCCGCCACGCTTCAATTTCCTCATGGCGAAATAAAAGTTCGTGCAAGGGAATCAATTCCGATCCGGGCAGCGCTGCCAGCGCGTGTTCCTCGGGTTGGCGCACGTCCAGCAGGCGCGGCGGGTTGGGCTCGCGCAGGCGCGCGGCCAATTCGGATGGAGTCATCTGCAATTCCATCGAGCGTGGAGAATTTCCCTGAAAATCAGCGGTTCATCCGGCCGAGGTAACGCTCGGCGTCAATCGCTGCGGCGCAACCCATGCCGGCGGCGGTCACGGCCTGGCGATACACGCGGTCGGCGCAGTCGCCCGCGACGAACACGCCGGGCACATTGGTCTCCGATCCGCGCTTTGGAATGATGTAGCCGGCCTCGTCCATGTCAATCTGCCCGCGGAAAATCTCCGTGTTGGGCACGTGGCCGATGGCGATGAACAGCCCCGCGCAGTCTATAACCTTTTCCTCGCAGGTTTTGATGTTCTTGACGCGCACGCCAGTCACCTTGTCCTGCGCCACATCAAGCACCTCGGTGACCACGGAATTCCAGATGGGCTTGATCTTGGGATCGTTCAACGCGCGGTCGGCCATGATCTTGGAGGCGCGCAATTCGTCGCGGCGGTGAATCAGATACACTTCCGAGGCAAAGCGCGTCAGGTAGGTGGCCTCTTCGCAGGCCGAATCGCCGCCGCCGACGACCACCAGCGGCTTGTTGCGGAACATGGGCAGGGCGCCGTCGCACGTGGCGCAATAGGTGACGCCCTTTTTCTCCAGCTTCTCCTCGCTCTCCAGACCGAGGTGGCGATGCCCCGCGCCGCTGGCGATGATGAGCGTCTCGGTTTCCACCGGATCGCCGTCCACGACCAGTCGAATGGGACTCTGCTTGAGGTCCACCGACTCGACGGTGCCGTATTTGACGCGGGCGCCAAACCGCTCGGCCTGCTTCTGCATCCGGGTCATGAGTTCAAAACCGTCAATGCCCTCGGGAAAGCCGGGAAAATTCTCCACAATGCTCGTGGTGGTGAGCAGACCACCGGGCAGCGTGCCGGTGAACACGAGCGGTTCGAGGTTGGCGCGGGCGGTGTACAACGCGGCGGTCAGGCCCGCGCAACCGGTTCCAATAATGACGACTTTTTCCATAGGGAGGGGAAACTTAGTGCCCGATGCCGCCGGGATAAAGGGAAAAAATGTTGTAGATAAATGAACCGGTCAGTTGCGCGGCCACAGCCGCAGCCACATGCGCTGCGGCGATTGAATCAATAAATCCCTCAACAATGCCTCCAGGCTGCCCGCCTCCGGCTCATCCAGCCGCGCGGCAAACAGGATCGCGACGAAAAACGCCGCCGCTGCCGCGAGAAAAAACACTGTGTAGCGCGTCCAGACCACGCCAAGCCACACTGTTTCCAAGGGACGCAACGAGTCAATCATCAGGCCCCAGGCAATTGGCGACACGCCCATGGTCAGGCTGCCCACCACTGAATAAAGCGCGAAAAAGTGATTCCGGCCCATCTGCGGAATGATCCCCATTGCCAGCCGCGTGGTGGCCATGCTCACTACCGCCGCCGCCAGACCCATGAGGAATTGAAGCGCTATAATGAGCCATAAGCCGGTGCCCAGGATTTTGCCGGCCATGCCGAACCAGCCCGCCAGAATCACGATGTAAAGCGCCAGCGTCAGCGTCAGCACCGGACGGCTCCCCGCCCGGTCGAGCCTCGGCCCGAGAAACCAGAAGCTGCTCAGCCCGCCAATAAACGAAGCCGAGGTGATGAACAGAATTTTCCCCTCCGGCATGCCCACTTCGACCTTTAAAAACGCCACGGTGAACGCGCCCAGACCGCCCGAGGCCACGGCCCAGATCACCGCCATTTGCATCAGTTTTTGAAACGGCGCGTAGGCAATGATCTCCTTCCAGGGGACAGGCGTCCTTGAAGTCCTCACCTCCTCATGAACCGGCACGTCTGGGATGCGGTTGAGATACACCAGGCTCATGGCCCCCATCGCGCCGCTGAACGCAAAGAGAAATGAAAACTGCCAGGGGCTCGGCTGCCCGCCCAGAACCGACGCCGCCAGCAGCATCGTTAAGAAACTCGCGCAGTTGATGCACACCGCGTCCATCATCAGGTAGCGGCCGCGAATTCGCTCAGGAATCAGCGCCGTGATCCACGGCAGCCAGGCGCAACTGGAAATGCCGCGCGAGAGATTGAAACCGAACAGAAACAGCAGAATCAGCGACAGGCGCGTTTCCGGCGGAAGAAACCCGAGCAACGGCACTGCGGCCATGCAGAAAATGAACAGCACACGAATGCCCCACCCGCTCAGGACAAACCGCCGGTAGCCGATGCGGTGAATGTAGTGCGCCCCGGGGATCTGAAAAATGACCAGCAGCGAGGTCATGCCCGCGATGATGCCCAGGACCGTGGCGCTGGCGCCCAGTCCCTTGGCGTAAAGAATCATCGGGTTGCTCAGGACAATTTGAAAGGAGAGCGCGTTGAACGCCGCGAACCAGAACGCGTTCTGCGCGCCCGGAGGAAACGACGGGCGTCGGCCATCAACATCACCGCCACCGATTGCCGGATTCTCCTTCATTCAAGAGCTTTGGCCGAGGCGCCAAACCCTATAGCATAAAATTATGTTTGGCGATCGTATCCTTCCTGATCCACGATAGCTGCACCTTTGAACGGCCGGACTTTACGGGCAATCACTATTGTCGAAGTATTTTCCGGTACAAAAATCGATTTCATTACTTCCCACAGTTTCGAATGCGGACTTATCTCAAAATTACGGTTCACAGAAAAGGCCCAATCAACAAGCCTCGTTTTTGATCTTGAACTGGAACTTTGAACTGCGGAAACAGTTTTTTTAGGCAGAAGGCGCTGAAGAAGAAAAGCTGCTTGTCCCGGCAAATTTAAATTAACTACCACCCCGATGTGAAGCATCTCAAAGCCATTGGCTGGCAGATGCGCAAGGTGAAACTCTGGATTGATGTTCCAATAACATTTGTCGAATTGATTGATTGGGTTTTGCGCAATAAAACAGCCCCCTACTTTCACCATTTTCCAGGCATTTTCGAATGCTTGAAATATATTCGGCACATGCTCCGCACACCCACCATCAAAAAGTAAATCAACGGACTCTTCAAATTTTGGCGGAAACGGTTTACCCAAATCCAAATTATATGTCGCCTTCCCATTATAGTCGATGTCATAAAATTCCCTATATCCAATTGATTGAAAAAAAGCCTCAGCTCGATCTCCCTTTTTCCAGTTGTTTGAGTCAAACCCCATTCGCTGGTCACCAAAACAGGTTGCCACCCCACCTTTACCCTCGCAATGTTGGGCCATTAAATCAGCCACGGATTTTGCTATCATGATGATCTTTCAGATGATTTTTTAAAGCTCAGAGAAACTAAGAATTCGGGGCAACCAAGTAAAGTAATTCATCTTTATTTGGTTAATAAATTAGTTTGATTAAATTTTCAAAATTCAAAGAATTGGCCCCGGTTCAAACAATTAAACAACAAAGCCAAGGGGAATATGAAAACTTACATCAATAAAATTAAAAAACAGGCATTTTCAATCCTTGCAGCCTGTCTTGTTATTGGCCAAGCAAATGCGGCAATAGTCTCACACTGGAAATTTGACGAGGCAGGAGGTACAACTGCATTTGATAGCGCAGGCCAATTTCACGGAGCTTTATCTACGACCGGAGCATCCATTGTGCCGGGTGGCATCTCAGGCAACGCGCTGAGTGTGGACCGCGCTTTAAATGGGTTTGTTAACATTGGAACCGGGCTGTCTTTTAGCAATCGACCCTTTTCAATTGTGGCTTGGATAAAGACGCCCACAGGCTACAACATTAATGATTCCCAGATTGTGAGCAAGCATGCTGCATTTACAGCCAATGGTTTCTGGCTATCAGTCAACAGGACCGGAGGGGGCGGGCAGCTTGGCAAGGCCATTTTTGGTGAAGGAGCGGCGTGGTTGTCAGTAACCTCAACCACCACCGTAACGGACGGCCAATGGCATCAAATAGTGGTAACATTCAACCCTGGAGTCAGCCGTTCCATTTACGTAGACGGTGCGCCAGTGGAGCAGTCAAACACGGCAAGTGCGTCCTTGGTAGCCAATTCTGTGGCCTTTCTCATTGGTGGAGTGACTGTCAACGGAATCCCAGAAGGACGGTTCACGGGTTTGATTGATGAAGTTCAAGTTTATAGCCGCGTACTGTCACCAGCCGAAGTGGATTTGCTTTATCAAAATCCGGGCCAAATCGTAATTGAATGCGAGGAGGCCTATGCCAAGGTTCTGGCAGAACTCGTTGCTGCCAATTCAACGATTGTATTCCTAGAAACAGAAATGGCAGGGTTGAAGGATGAGTTAGCGATTTGCCAAGCTGAAAAACAGGCTTTCGCAACCGATGCCTCCAGTATCAATTTATCCTTAAACAGGCTGACTCAAAACCTTAGGAGACAATTTAACAATCCTAACTTCGTAATTCCCGGCTCAAATGATGCGGAAAGAATTCACAATCTCGTTGTAGCAATTCTTAGACTCAATCATGGCCAGAAGCAGTCCATTTACTTCAACCTTCAAGGGACCGGTAAATAATTTTAGTCCAAGTTAAATTGTATTCGGCGAGGGTCTGCCAAATATTTGGTAGACCCTTATTATTTCATGCGAACCATAGCCGATCAGATCAAGGGATTGGAGGCCCACGTCGCTCACCTGGAGCGGCAGGTGGAGCAACTCAATGAGGTCGTCGTCGAGCAGGCGCGCGAATTGCAGCGGCTCAAGACGCTGGTTCGCCGCGTGTCGGAGACCCTCGAAACCCTCGAAAGCGACCGCATCAAATCCACCAGCGCCAAGCCGCCGCATTATCAATAGGTCTGGTTCATGGCTTGGTGATTTTCTCTGCTTGGTGCCGGTGAAGTTGGCGTTTATCTTCCGGCCGTGAGTTTTGTTGCCGAATTCAATGCGCTGCCGCTGGACGATCTGCTGATGCTTTCCGCGTCAGTCTCCGCGGCGTCGGCACGCGATGTTCTGCTCCGGCGGGATCTGGCGTTGGCGGATTTCGCGCGGCTCATTTCTCCGGGGGCTTCCGATCTGCTGGAGCCTCTCTGCCGCCGCTCTCAGCAACTGACCCAGCAGCGCTTTGGCAAGGTCATCCGGTTGTTCGCGCCGTTGTATTTGTCCAACGAATGCATCAACAACTGCACCTATTGCGGATTTTCACGCGACAACCCAATTTTGCGCGTAACGCTATCGGTGGACGACGTGTTGCGCGAAACCCGCGCGCTGAAGGAACAGGGCTTTCGCAACATTCTTTTGGTTGCGGGCGAGCACCCGAAGTTCGTCTCTAACGGCTATTTGGAGGAGTGCGTTCGCGCGGTGCATTCCGAAGTGCCGGGCGTGTCGCTCGAGGTGGGGCCGATGGAAACCGAGGATTACGCGCCGATGGTGCGCGCCGGAGCGGACGGGTTGGTGGTCTATCAGGAAACCTATGACCGCGAGGTCTACGGGCAGATGCACACGGCAGGGCCCAAGCGCAATTTCGACTGGCGGCTGGAAACCCCCGAGCGCGCTTATGCGGCGGGCTTCCGTCGGCTGGGCATCGGCGCGCTGTACGGGTTGAGCGACTGGCGGCGCGAGGCGCTTTGTGTGGCCGCTCACACGGCTTATTTGCTGCGTACCTGCTGGAAGGCTCAGGTGACCATTTCGCTGCCGAGACTGCGGCCTTGCGCGGGCGAATTCCAACCATTGACCCGGATGACCGACCGCGAACTGGTGCAATTAATCTGCGCCTTTCGGCTTGTGTTTCCGGACGTGGGGCTGGTGCTCTCCACCCGCGAGCCGGCGCAGCTCCGTAACGGGCTGATTCCGCTTGGCGTCACAATGATGAGCGCCGGTAGCCACACCGAGCCGGGCGGCTATACCGGCGCGGGGAAAGAGAAAATTCACCAGACCGTGCGCGGTCGCATCGTGGAACTGGCGGGCGGGTCCAGCGAATGGGCTTCGAATCCGGGCCGCACAACGCAGGCCACCGGGCAGTTCGACATTGCCGATGAGCGGTCTCCCGGCGAGGTCGCGGAACTGATTCGCCAACTGGGTTACGAGCCGGTCTGGAAGGACTGGGACGCGGCGTTGATGGCATGAATCCGAAACGACTTTTACTAATCTTCTTCGGCTTCGCGCTGCTGGTCTTCATTTTCCTGGTGGCCGCTCGGCTTCCTCGCTTGATGGAGTGGGCCACAAAAGGCAGGGCCAATGCGGAAATTATTTCCATCGGCGCGGCGATGGAGGAGCACCGGAAACATTTGGGACATTATCCTTCAGGAGAACTCGCTGACACTCTTCGGTCACTGCGCGGCGAGAATGAAAAAAAGATCGTCTTCCTGCTGATGGATGCCAAGTCCGCCGGCAGCGGCGGTGAATTCCTCGACCCATGGGGCACACCCTACCGGATTGAAATCCAAGGGACCAATCACCTGCGCATTGCCTCAGCAGGCCCCAACAAAACCTTCGGCGACGGGGACGACATCCAGAAGTCCAGCACCAATGCGCCGACGAAGCCGTAGCTTGCTTAGCCCAAAAACGGCCGTCGAGATTGAACACCAAAGGCTTAAAAGCGGGAAGCAATTGATTAAAAAACATCCGGAATGTGAAACCATTTTCACACACGGGGAAGATGGCGGCCCAATCCAAAGAAAATCCCATTCCGCCTTTGTGCCTTCGCGCCTTCGTTGTTCATCGGCTTTTTAGGTTCATTTGCCTTGGGTTCCCATTGGCAAGCCACCTGCTTAACTCCCGGCAAGGAGTATGGCAGACATTCAAACGCGGTTTTCCCGCAGACGTTTTCTCAAGAGCCTTGCCGTCGCAGGCATTGGCAGCACTGTTACCGGCGCTTATGGCAAGGCCGTCGAATCTCAATGGCTTGAAGTGGGCCGCCACACGGTGCCCATCGGCAAAGCGCCGCGCCCGCAGGCACTGAAAATTCTACATCTTTCGGACCTGCATGCCTCGAATTTGGTCAGTCTGGATTTCATTGAGCGCGCAATTCGCAAAGGGCTGGAGTTGAACCCGGATGTCATTTGTCTTACAGGCGATTATATCACCCGGAAATACGATCAGTGGAACCGCTACGCCAAGGTGCTCTCGCTGTTGCCCAAGGCCGCGCCGACTTTTGCGACCCTGGGCAACCATGATGGCGGCGAATGGTGCCGCAAAATCCATGGCTACGGCGATTCGATCGAGGTTCGCGCCTGTCTGGATCGCGCGGGAATTGCGCTGCTCGACAACGGTTCGTTGCGCTTGGAACGGCGTGGCTGGGAGTTGAACGTCGTCGGCATGGGCGACATTTGGGAAAATGATTTCCGCCCCGCTGACGCCTTCAGCAAAGTAACACCAGGACAGAACCACGTCACAATCGCCCTGTCGCACAATCCCGACACCAAGGACCCGCTTAAGCCGTATCCATGGGACCTGCTGCTGTGCGGGCACACTCACGGGGGACAGGTTCGCCTGCCGCTGCTTGGCGCGCCCATCGCTCCGGTAAAGGACCGCCGGTTCGTCAAGGGGCTGCATCTCTGGGACAACCGCTGGATTCACATCACCAAGGGCGTGGGAAACGTGTACGGCCTGCGCATCAATTGCCGGCCGGAGGTCAGCCTGTTGACGTTGGTGTAAGGGGCAAACCCCGCTTCAGGCAACAGTGCTGGGCGCGGATTGACTGGATTTTTTCGGGCTGCGAATTGTCGTGTTGAGGCGAGCGACCGCCCGCGCCGACACCCGAAGGTTCCAATGGCGCGCACAGTAGGTGCTCAAGTCGCGCATGTCGTTGTGGTATTCGCTGATGACATCTTCCAGTTCCTCAACGGTCCGCGTCTGGCCCACTTTTTCCATAAACACAAACGCCTCGGTCGTGGTGCGGGTCTGCAGCAAAAGAAAGATGCGGAAGAACAAAAGCGCGTGTGGGTACAGGCACTTGAAAACCGCCTCATAGGCAAAACGCTCGGGCGGACAGCAGAAATGGCTGCAAAACGCCTCTTTGAATGTCTTAGTCGGTTCCATTGATCGGGGCGTGCCGTGACCCTACCAAGCCCGCTCGCCAATTAACAGCCCAAACCCGCCCTGCGCCAAAACACCCCTTACTTCCTCGCCAATAGCAATTTCAGTCCGAAAAAAACCAGCGCCGCGCCAAAGAACCGTTCCAGCCAGATAGAGAACCGGGACGCACGAAAGGACTTTGCCCCCCGCTCCGCGAAAAGCGCGTAGCCTGACAGCACGGCAAAGTCCACCGCCACCGTCGCCGCCATCAGTATGGCCAGTTGCAGCAGCACCGGGCGCTCCTGATCTAGAAACTGCGGCAGCAAAGCCGACACAAACAACAACGCTTTGGGATTTGTGACTTGGATAAGCAGTCCCTGCCAAAACAACCCGCGTCGCGACGGTGCCGTGCCGGGACTGCCGGAAATTATTCCGGCAACGGGGGCGTTTCGTCGCAATGTGGAAACGATGATGCGAACCCCGAGATAAAACAAATAAATCGCTCCTGCCATTCGCAGGACAGAAAATGCCGTGGAAGCCGTCGCAAGCAATGTTGCCAGCCCCAACGCAACGCAGAGAAAAAACAGCGCGTTACCCGCCTGGATGCCCGCGACACCCGCCAGGCTGGACCGAAATCCGTGGCGCGTCGCCTGCGCCATCGCGCAAAACACTGCCGGCCCCGGGGTCAGCGCCACCACCGTCCAAGTCGCAACATATAAGAAAAACACATGAAGGCTCATGACATGCTGTCATCGTAACCCGCGTAGTCCC
Source organism: uncultured Verrucomicrobiales bacterium (assembly GCA_937983475.1). Classification (GTDB taxonomy): domain Bacteria; phylum Verrucomicrobiota; class Verrucomicrobiia; order Limisphaerales; family JACDHS01; genus CALJZV01. The sequence goes on along the minus strand of CALJZV010000476.1, from coordinate 12 downwards.
ATGCAATCAAAT
>CALJZV010000475.1 GCA_937983475.1 uncultured Verrucomicrobiales bacterium | reverse complement strand
CCATCAGGATCAAGGTTGTCTATGAACTGCGCTACATCCTGCTCGGACAACACCAGCGCCTCAGACGCTTGTTCTATCAAGGTGAACGCATTTTCCTCTGGCGCAATTTGCGAGCGGACGACTTTCAAGTCCGAATCATCAAACGGCTTTTCCCTTGGGCGCAGAAAAATCGCGACGAGGCACAAAACTCCGAGAATCGCCGCAGCGATAAGAACCTTTTTCTTCATCAAGACGTGTAGGCTTCCATCCCGGCGCAGGTGCAAACCAGATTGCGGTCGCCGAACACATTGTCTATGCGCCCCACGCTCGGCCAGAACTTGTGCTCGCGGGTCCAGTTCGCCGGAAAGGCCGCCTGCTCGCGGGAGTAAGGCCGTTCCCAAGCGCTGCTGACGACAACTTCGGCGGTGTGCGGCGCGTTCTTGAGCGGATTGTTTTTTTCGTCCATGTCGCCGCGCTCAATGGCCTGGATTTCCCCGTGAATGGCGATCATCGCCTCGCAGAACCGGTCCAGTTCCTCCTTTGATTCGCTTTCTGTCGGCTCAATCATCATCGTGCCGGCCACGGGAAAGGAAATCGTCGGGGCGTGAAAACCAAAATCCATCAGTCGCTTGGCGACATCCTCCACCGTCACGGATTTGAACTGGCGCAAATCCACAATGCATTCGTGGGCGATGAAGCCGTTTTTGCCCTTGTAAAGCACCGGGAAAAACGGGTCGAGCCGATGCGCGATATAGTTGGCGTTGAGAATGGCCATCTGCGTGGCTTCGCGCAAACCGACTGCGCCCATCAGTGAAATATAAACCCAGGAAATAGCCAGAATGCTTGCGCTGCCCCACGGCGCGGCAGACACCGCGCCCACGGTTTCAAGCCCGTCCAAATTCACCACCGGATGCCCCGGCAAAAACGGCGCCAGATGCTTTGCGACGCCAATCGGCCCCATGCCCGGACCGCCGCCGCCATGCGGAATGCAGAAGGTTTTGTGCAGGTTCAGATGACAGACGTCCGCGCCGATGTCGCCTGGGCGGCAAAGGCCGACCTGCGCGTTCATGTTCGCTCCGTCCATGTAAACCTGCCCGCCGAATTCGTGAATCACAGCGCAGATTTCCTTGATGCTTTCCTCGAACACACCGTGCGTGGAGGGATAGGTGACCATCAGGCAGGAAAGATCATTCCTGTGCGCCTCGGCCTTGGCTCGCAGGTCGGCCACGTCAATGTTGCCCTGTGAATCACAGGCCACAGCCACAACAACCATGCCAGCCATGACGGCACTGGCTGGGTTGGTGCCATGCGCGGAGGTCGGAATCAAACAGATGTTCCGGTGCGATTCGCCGCGGCTTTCATGAAATTTGCGGATGGCCAGCAACCCGGCGTATTCGCCCTGCGACCCGGCGTTAGGCTGCAATGACACGGCGGCGAATCCGGTGATTTCTGCGAGCCACTGCTCCAGTTGGCGGAATAATTGTTGATAACCGCGGGTCTGGTCCGCGGGCGCGAAGGGATGCAGCTTTGCGAACTCAGGCCAGGAAACGGGAAACATTTCCACCGAGGCGTTAAGTTTCATGGTGCAGGAGCCCAGCGGGATCATCGAGGTCGTCAGGGAAAGATCCTTGGCCTCCAAGCGCCGCAAATAACGCAGCATTTCTGTTTCGGAGTGGTATTTGTTGAAGACCGGATGCTGCAAATAGGTTGACGTTCGTTGCAGGGAGAGTGGCGATTTTGAAGAAACCAAGGCCGCTATTTCCTTTGGAGTAAATAAAGGCGTTTTGCCCCCGTTGAACACCGTCCAGAGAGCAACAATGTCCGTCTCCTGGGTGGTTTCATCCAGCGCGACACCGAGGTGTCCGGATGCGAATTCGCGTAAATTGATCCTCGCCGCCTGGGCCAGCTTCAAGATGCCCTTACCAGAATTGTCCTTGGGCTTCACCCTGAGAGTGTCAAAGTGATTTTCAGAATTCACCACGTTATGGCCCATTTGTTCCAGGCCCTTGGCCAAAACAGCCGTGAGCATGTGAATGCGCCGGGCGATTTGCTTGAGGCCGTCCGGACCGTGATAGACGGCGTACATCGCGGCCATGTTGGCCAAGAGGGCCTGCGCCGTGCAGATGTTGCTGGTGGCCTTCTCGCGGCGGATGTGCTGCTCGCGGGTTTGAAGGGAAAGGCGCAATGCGGGACGGCCCTGTGCGTCCTTGGAAACGCCGATGATGCGTCCGGGCATCTGGCGCTTAAAGGCGTCGCGCGTCGCAAAATAAGCCGCGTGCGGCCCCCCGAATCCCAGCGGCACACCAAACCGTTGGGCACTGCCCACGGCCACATCCGCTCCAAATTCCCCCGGTGGACGCAGGAGGGTGAGCGATAGCAAATCAGCCGCGACGGCCACCAAAGCGCCAGCCTTGTGCGCTTGCATTACAAACTGCTCATAATCGAAAAGCGCGCCGTTGGTGTCGGGAAACTGAAGCAGCGCGCCAAACACCTTGTCGGAAAATGAAAACTCACAGGGGTCTCCGACCACCAGTTCGATTCCCAACGCCTCGGCGCGGGTTTTGACTACGGCAATGTTCTGCGGATGACAGGTTTCAGAGACAAAAAAAACATTCCGCGTGTCGCTGCCCTTCACCCCGGCGCACAAGTGCATGGCCTCGGCGCACGCGGTGGCTTCATCCAACAGGGAAGCGTTGGCCATCTCCAGTCCGGTCAAATCGCCGACCATGGTCTGGAAGTTCAATAGCGATTCGAGGCGACCTTGGGAAATTTCCGCCTGATACGGTGTGTACTGCGTGTACCAACCGGGGTTTTCGAGAATGTTGCGCTGAATCACCGGCGGCGTGATGCAGTCATGGAACCCCATCCCGACAAAGGAACGGAACACCTGAATTTTCGAAGCAAGTTCACGCAACTGCTTGAGCACGCCAAATTCGGTTTGCGGCTCGGGAAGTTCCAGATCGCGGCCAAGGCCAATCTGCTGCGGCACGACCTTTTGGATAAATGAAGCCATGTCGGCGGCTCCAAGCGCTTGAAGCATCGAGGCTGTTTCGGCGGCGCTGGGGCCAATGTGCCGGCGAACAAACACGTCCGGATGAGTGATCAAGGCGTCAGCGCCGGCATAGGAAAACTTTTCAGGTTTTTCAGGCGACGGCAGTGTTTGTAGCGGCAGAGTCAACGAATCAGACATGCGGCGAAAGTAAGACCCGAAAACTGCAAATCAAGAGTGTTTTATTGAAAAATAAACCGGCTAACGCTTGATCATGGCAGGCGAAAGGCATCCAGACCGACTTCCTCTTTGTCACGTTATTTAAGGTTTACATACCTCGACACAATTCGGGAAAAATGATTCAATGCCCGATAGTTCCCGGACCTCACACATTGCCATGAATTTTAAGTCAATCTTTTTGCATGGGCTGGCCAGTCTGTTGGCTATTTTTGTAGGTCTTCACGCGACTTGCGCCGACACCTTTTTCAATCCCATCATCTCCAATGGCGCGGATCCGTGGATGATCTACAAGGATGGCCTCTACTATTACACGCATACGACCGGCGCATCGGTGAAGCTGCGCAAGGCTCCGAAAATAACCGGCACTGGAGGCATCGGCAGCGCTTCGGAAAATACGATTTTCACGCCGCCAGCTCCGTTCAACAAAAATGTCTGGGCGCCGGAACTGCATTTTCTGCAAGGCAAATGGTACATTTATTACGCGGCCGATGACGGCAATAACGCCAATCATCGCATGTTCGTTGCTGAATCGCTTCTGCCCGACGGTCCTTACACATTTCTGGGAAAAATCTTCGACACCAATACCGATCGTTGGGCGATTGACGGAACAGTTTTGGAAAAGAACGACGGCTCGCTTTATTTCATCTGGTCCGGCTGGCCAGGCGCAACCGATGGCTTGCAGAACACTTACATCGCGCCGATGAGCAACCCATGGACTATCAGCGGGCCGCGCGTGTTGATCTCTTCGCCGTCGCTTTCGTGGGAGGGCTGGATTCAGGAAGGCCAACAAATCCTCAAGCGAAACGGAAAAATTTTCCTCATCTATTCCGCCAATGCCTCGTGGACCGATGATTACGCGCTTGGAATGCTGACCAACACCGACGGCAACGTGCTGAATCCCGCTTCATGGACCAAGCATCCCACGCCGGTGTTCAAAAAATATTCCGACGCCAATGGCGGGGTTTACGGCCCGGGCCACGGCAGCTTCACCAAATCGCTGGACCAAACCGAGGATTGGATCATTTACCACGCGGCCAAATCGAGCGGGTCCGGTTGGGATCGAAATATTCGCGCGCAAAAATTCACCTGGAATCCCGATGACTCGCCCAATTTTGGAAATCCGATTCCCACCAGCGTTCCGGTCACAGTTCCTTCCGGCGAAGGCACACCGCAGCCGCCAGGCGGTTCTTACACGCTGACGGTCAATATTTCCGGCGACGGATCGGTGCAGAAAAATCCTGACCAACCGAGCTATGCCGCCAACTCGACCGTGACACTGACAGCGACCGCCAATGATGGGCAATTTTTCTCCGGTTGGTCCGGCGACGCGGGAGGCACCAACAATCCCCTTTCCGTTGTGATGGATCGCAACAAAACCATCACGGCGAACTTCACCAACGTCATCATCCTCGACAACGGAGACGCGGCGTACACCGGTAGTTGGACGCTGGCTTCCTCCGCGACCGACAAATTCGGCGCTGATTACCATTACGCCTCCACGGCGAGCACTGTGACGCGCACCGCAACCTACACGCCGAACATTGTCGTTCCCGGAAAATACGACGTCTATGTCTGGTATCCGCAGGGAGGAAACCGTTCTGCTTCCGCGCCGTACTTGATTTCTCATGATGGCGGCAATGTGACGGCTTTTGTGAATCAGCAAATCAACGGGGGCGGCTGGCGGTTGATTGCGTCCGGGAAACGATTTGCACAGGGCACCAGCGGGTTTATCCGTCTGTCCAACAATACCGGCGAAAGCGGCAAGCTGATTATGGCCGATGGCGTGCGCCTGGTTTATTCAGCCTCGCAGGATTTACCGCCGACAATCACCCAACAGCCGCAGAGTCAGACCGTCATTGCAGGTTCGAATGTCACTTTCTACGTCACCGCAACAGGCAGCCCGACATTGACTTACCAATGGCGGCAGGATGGCGCGGTCATTCCGGGCGCAACGGCCAGCAGCTACACGCGGAACAATGTTCAGCCGAGCCACGCGGGAAATTATACCGTCGTGGTGCAGAATTCCTTCGGGTCGGCGACCAGTTCCGAAGCCACGTTGACCGTGAATGTGCCGCCTTCGATTACTCAGCAACCGCAAAGTCAGACCGTCAATCGCGGCGAGAACGTCACCTTCAATGTGACTGTCACCGGCAGCGCACCCTTTGGCTATCAATGGCGCAAAAACGGCTCCAACATTTCGGGCGCGAACCAGGCGAGTTACACAGTCAACAACGTCGAAACGACCGATGCGGGTGATTTTTCGGTGGTGGTCAGCAACGGCGCGGGCAGCATCACCAGTTCCAACGCCACATTGACCGTCAACATCATTCCCGGCGGCACATCGCCGACCATTACTCGGCATCCGGAAAGCAAAACGGTTGTGCAAGGCAACACGGTGCAATTCAGCGTGGAGGCCAGCGGCGCTTCGCCCATGAGTTATCAATGGCGTTTCAACGGCACCAACATTTCCGGCGCGACCGGCAATATTTACACACTCAACAACGCGCAACCGGCCAACGAAGGCGGCTATTCAGTGATCGCCAGCAATCCGTTCGGTTCCGCCACCAGTTCCACAGCCACGCTCACGGTGACGATTCCGCCTATCATCTCAGCGCATCCGCAAAGCCACGAAGTCACGCAGGGAACCACTGTGCTTTTCTCCGTGACAGCGAACGGCACACAACCGTTGAGCTACCAATGGAACTTCAACGGGGAGCCAGTGACCGGCGCGACCGGCAGTTCCCTGACACGGTTGAATGTTCAATCGGATGACGCAGGCATCTACACCGTCACAGTTACCAATGTCGCGGGAACAGTCATCAGTTCCAACGCCAGCCTCATCGTGAATGTTCCGCCGTCGATCACAACGCAGCCGCTGAGCCAGAACATCAATCTCGGCCAAAGCGTCAATTTCACCGTGAGCGCCACGGGAACCGCGCCGCTGTCGTATCAGTGGTTTTTCAACGGCAATCCGCTTCCTGATGCAACCAATGGTTTTTATTTCATCGGAAGCGTTGAATCCGGAAATGCGGGTAATTATTCCGTCACCATCAGCAATGTGGCTGGCAGCGCGAACAGTTCCGCCGCGACATTGGCCATCAACTTTCCGCCGACGATCACAACGCATCCTTCGAGCCAAATCCGAGCTTCAGGTTCCACTGTAAACTTTTCTGCGGAAGCAACCGGCACGGCGCCTATTGGCTTTCGCTGGCACAAAAATGGAACTCCGCTCAACGACGGCGGCAATATTTCGGGAGCGCAAACCGCGACGCTGACACTGAGCGACGCCGCTATGGGCGATTCCGGCGATTACACTGTTTTGGCCACCAACATGGCCGGTTTTGATGTCAGCCAGACCGCCACGCTGACTGTTTTGGATGTGCCCGTGATTCTCACCCAGCCATCGAGCCAGAACGCCGATGCCGGAACTGAAGTGACTTTTACCGTCAGTGCGGAAGGTTCCGAGCCGCTGAGTTATCAATGGTTTTTCAACGATGCAGAAATCCTGGGAGCCGAAGCGTCCAGTTACACAATCCCCAACGTGCAACCGTCGCATGCGGGTCTTTACTCCGTGCGCGTTTCCAACGCCGTTGGGACCGCCACCAGTTCCGGCGCAACTCTGAGCGTCAACACTGATTTTATTTTGCCGACAGTCAAAATTCTTGCGCCAGCAAACAATTTCAAAACCACGGCCTCCTCACTCACGGTGACCGGCACCGCCAGCGACGATCGTGAAGTGCGCGAAGTGCTGATTTCATTGAATGGCGCGACCTTCGCGCCAGCAACTGGCACGACCAATTGGTCTGCGACGTTGTCGCTTTCGGCCGGAACCAATGTCGTGGAGGTTAAGTCCGTGAATTTGGCGGGAAACGAATCGGTGCCGGCTTATCGCACGTTTTTTTATTCCACATTCTCGCTGCTGACACTTCAGGTGACCGGGGAAGGCTACGTCACCGGACTGGCCAAAAATTCCGTGCTGGAGGTGGGCAAAGGTTACAAAGCCACCGCGCTGGTTGGCGCGGGAACCAACTCGGTGTTCACCAATTGGACAGATGCCTCGGGCGCGGTCATCGACTCCACCAATGTTTTGGTGTTTGTGATGCAATCCAACCTGGTGCTCAACGCCAACTTCATTCCCAACCCGTTTGTGCCCGCGTCGGGCGTTTACAACGGCCTGTTTTACGAGACCAATGGGATTCAGCATCACAGCGCGGGATTCGTGACGCTGAAGGTCAATTCCAAGAAGAGTTTCAGCGGCAAGCTGCTGGTGGATGGCAATTCCGTTTCGATGAGCGGGAAATTTTCGCTGCCGGGAACGGTCACTCGCACCGTCTCGCGGGCCAAGTTCGGCAAGCCGGATTTGACCGTGACACTGGCGCTTGATTTTGCGGGAGGTTCGGAACAGGCCACCGGCACGGTGAGCGAACCGGAATGGGAATCGCCATTGATTGCCGATCGCTGGATTTGGACGACCAACAACGAAGCGCCGTTTACCAACAGTTACACTTTTTTGGTGCCTGGTTTCAGCAATGCCGCGGAAGGCCCGCCGGGAAGCGGTTTTGGCGCTGTCGCCATCAATGCTTTGGGGAAAATCAAACTGGCAGGCATCGCAGCCGACGCGGTTGCCTTGAAGCAAAGCACGATGGTCTCCAAGAACGGGCTGTGGCCGCTTTATGCACCGATGTACGTGCTTTCTAAGACGGTCACCAACGGTTTAACGGTCAAGACCAACAAGGAATTTCAAGGGGCTGTGATGGGCTGGCTTTCCTTCACAAACAGTGCGCCAGCGGGAGAATTGAGTTGGATCAAACAGGCGTGGACCAACGCGCTTTATTCCTCGGGATTCATTCATCAGGCACCCGTTTTCGGATCCGTGTACACACCGCCGTTGCCGGGCATTCCAGCGCTTCAATTAACCAATGGCACACTAACTGTTGTTGAAGGCAATCTCTCCGCCAGTTACACCAATTCCTTATTTCTCAGCACGAATAATGCGTTCACATTTGTGTCCACCAACCTTGGGGGGCTGAAAATCAGCCTCTCGAAGAAAACCGGCGTGTTCAAAGGAAGCTTTTTCCATCCCGACGCCGCGAACCGCGTGACTCCATTCAGCGGCGCTCTCCTGCAAAATCAAAACAGGGGGGGCGGCTTTTTCCTGGGAACCAACCAGGCCGGCAAAATTTATCTGGAATGACCGGTTAACCAAAGCGTGGCTTCGCCTCAGATGCTGAATAAATGAAAACGCGGTTGACGGTGCGCTTTGATTCCTGCCACTTTGCGGCGCATGACAACCTTGAAGGATGGCAGCACGTTGACGCCGCCGAAACCGCATTTTATCCGGCGGTTGTATAACTGGACTTTGAGTTGGGCTGATCGTCCGGGCGGAGCGTGGGCGCTGTTCGGCATCGCGTTTATTGAATCATCGTTTTTCCTGGTGCCTCCTGATGTCCTGTTGTTGGCACTGTGCGTGGGCGCGCCAAAGAGGTCCTTCAAATTTGCCGCCATTTGCGCTGCGGGCTCTGTCTTGGGCGGCATGTTTGGTTACCTCATCGGTTACGGAGCCTGGCATGTGGTGCAAGGCTGGTTCATTCCGTACGTTTTCAAGCAGGCTCAATTTGACAAAGTGGCAGAACTTTATCAGGGAAATGCGTTTTTAGCGATCCTGGTGGCGGCTTTCACCCCAATTCCCTATAAGGTGTTCACCATCGCCGCAGGGGTATTCAAAGTGAATTTCTGGACTCTGGTGATTGCATCCCTCATCGGTCGGTCAGCCCGTTTTTTCATGGTTGCCGGAGTGATTTATTTCTTTGGGGCGCGGGTCAAACTGCTGATCGAAAAATATTTTGACTGGTTCGCATGGGCACTGCTGGCGTTGGGCGTTGCGGGCTTTGCCGCAGTCAAATACTTGAGGTAAGTCGGCAGGAATTACGGACTGTCAACGGCGCACGTCCCAAAGGCGCAAGCTGGAATCGGTGCTGCCGCTAATCAGCATCGTGCCGTCGGATGAAAATCCCAATGTCGTGACTTCTCCGGAATGCCCAGTCAGAGTCAGCTTTTCCGCGCCGGTGACGACATCCCAAACCTTGATACTGTGATCGGCGCTGCCAGTGACCAACCAGCGGCCATCGGGCGAAAAAGCGCAGGCGCGCACTTGGTCGGTGTGTCCCGCCAAGGACTGCCGGAGGGCGCCTGAATCCACATCCCAGATTTTAATTTCCTGAAGGCCATTTCCAGAAGCCAAAAACTGGTTGTCCCTGGACAGGGTGGGCATTCCGTCTGCAACGCCCGCAGATTCAAAATTTCTGATTAAACGACCGGAAGCCGCATCCCAAAGGCTGACACTTTCATCATGGCAGACACTCACGAGCAACTGCGCATCCTGGGAGAATCCAACGCACTTTACCCAACTTCTGTGAGTGAGAAACGAGCGTTTGACAGAACCTAGAAAGGGGTCGAGCAATTGCACCGTCTTGCGGTCAGCAGCCAACCCCGCAGCAAGGGTCTGTCCGTCGCGCGAAAATGTGACCGGAAACAAACTATCCTTATAAAGCTCGATTTTGCGCTGAAGCTGCCCGGTGTTGTAGTCCCAGAGCCAAACCACATTATCGGCGGTGACCGCCCGCACTGTGACACGATCCGGCATGAATCCAATCGAAACAAAGGATTCCGTCGCGCCGTTTAAAGTGCGTTTGGGCTGGCCGGTGCGAATGTCCCAAATGCGAACGCACCGATCTCCGGCCGCGCTGGCAAGCAGCTTCCCATCGGGAGAAAACGCCATCGCCTCCACAGCGCCGGAGTGGCCCTTGAGAGCGCCGAGGGTGGTAATTATCAATCCAGTGGAGTGCCTTGGCGCAGGCTGCGGCGTTGGATCCGGCTGGGAATCAACCAGAGAAATAGACGGCATGGATTGGGCAACGACCTCCACCGGCGGCGCACTAAGTTCAACGCTTGGGTTTGCCTCAGCAACCGGCTCGCTCTCAGGCACGTCATGAGAAACTCTTTCCTTGAGCGAAAACATTACCAGCACAATCACTGCCGCGAGCACCGCACCGCTGGTGCCCCACACCCAACCGGGAATGCCGTCCGGCGCCTTCTCGATGACTGGTGCTGGACGCACGGGTAATGAAGGCATTGCGGGTGAAGGCTTGGATTTCAACGGCTGAGTTGCCACCGTCGAAACGTGATCGTAAGCCGAACGGGTCGAATCGGTCCCGGGGCGCGATTCTGGCATTGCCGGTTTCTGGGCCTTTGCAGCAGACGCTTCCTGCGAGGCTTTGCCGAGGCTCAAAGGCTGGACGGGCGCCGGCATTTTCATGGGAAGGTCTTTTAGAAGCCCTTGATCGAGTGCCTCCATGGCTTGGTTAAAGTCGGGCACATTTTGCACGGGACTTAAGCAGCATTTTTCAATCAATTGTCCCAATGCAACGACAGCAGGATCGCTGTTTTGCTTGAATCGGCCAAACACAAGGGAGTTTCGAGGATTTTTAAAATCGCAGGCCGAAAGGACCAGGTTGTCCATTGTGTAGTGATGGGTCCAAAGGTCAGGATCGGTGGCCAACGCCCGCAGGCTGCTGTAGATAACCAGCGCAGAAAAATTATCCAGTTCCTCTTGGTAAAACTCCGAGGTGCGCCGGGGATGCTGGAAATTGGCATGCCCCAATTCTGGCGCGCGGCCTCGCCCGAACACCGGTGCGAACATGCCGTCGTAATCCACCAGGCGCAGCTTGTTGTCCGGAGTCACCATTACATTGCCATGCTGCAAATCGCCGTGTGCCAACTTGCTCGCAACGAGGTCCTTCATCATGGTGCGCCAATCGCCCGCCAACTTCAAAAGGGCCTGTGAATCCTTCAAATTTTCCTCAATCCAGGTATTCAAGGGCAAGCCGTCCACCCATTGCATTTTGACGATGGGATACCATTCGCCCCGAACCAAAATGCCCTTGAGCATGTAGTCGAAGCGCACCAGGTATGGCAGAGTGACATTTTGTAGATACTGGCTTAGCCGAGCGTAACGCCCCTGTTGACCCGGCACTTGGCGGACAAAGCACCGTATCGCCCAGCGCTTGTCGCCGCATTTCAGCTCATACACGCTGGCAAAATTGCCGGACATCACGCGCGGCAAACCGAGCATGTCCAGTCGCGGTTCGCCGAATTTGAGTTCGGGCTCTTGAAAGCAAATGGACGGATTTTGAATGGCATCCTGGTAATCGGAATGGGTCGGCCAGTTCATATCAGGCGTGCTCCTTCCACTGACAAATCATCAGGGTGGTGTCATCATTGCGAAGGGTGGCCTTGGCGCGTCGCTTTTCAACAAAATCAGCGAAGTCGTCGTTGGCTCCCAACTCCAGCAGCTCGCGCCATGGCTTCCGCCCGTTTTCATTTTCCCGCAAGAACCAATGTCCCAAGGCATCGGTCATTAAAATAAAGAGGTCGCCGGCCCTACACTCGCCCTCGGCCTGCCGGACATATTTCCACACGGATTTGTTCCGGCTGGGATTGCTGGAGATCAACAGTGGTCGGTTGGAGAACTCCCGTGTCTTTTCCAAGGGGAAAGCTCTTGCCAAGATGTCGTCACGGATATGAAAAAAACAACTGTCCCCAACGGCGATGGCGTGCCAGCGGACTCCGCTTCGGCTCCGGAACAAATCCAAAAACCGGAATCTCGACGGCGCAGGAGTAATCTCTACCCCTAAAAAAGTTGTGAACGCCCCGCATCTGGCCTTTTCCTCCGCATACCATGGCAACCGGTCCCACGGGATACCGCTTCGCCACTGTTTTTGCGCAGGGCGAAGCCATTCCTCCATCGGCACTTTGGACACGCGGATGTGGTTGGGCGGCGCCGCGACGAAACGGTCGACAAGTTCACGGGACCAACGATCGGCATAGGACGATTCGGTCGCACCGTCAGCCACAGCGAACCGATGGTTCGAATATGCCGCTGCGTCCTCGTATTCCTCGGCCGCATTGCCTTTTTTTGGCAACCAAAAGACTTTGACGGCGGCATGCACAAGTGAATAAAGGAGATTTAACGAAGATTGCTGGCTCGAGTGCCAATGTCCAAAAACCGAATCAATTCCACCAAATCCGCGTTGAACGCAAATCCGCGGGTTGTCGGACCAAATTCAAAATTCTCGCTCCGAGCCAACTCCCTCAAGCCATCGGGCAGAAGGCTGGAGACGCTATAAAGCGTCCGTGCAAAGGAGTCCGGCAACACATCATCGTTGTCAGGAAACACAATCGGGTCGAGGGGCTTGTTGGAAATATGACAGTTGAACAAGAGAACATTCCCATCATTGGTGGCCAAAGAACAAAGCGCTTCCGCCTGCGGCACGGGCCCGGAATCAGTCGCCTCGCCGTCGGTAATGTTGATGACGATGGGCGGATAGGAGTTTGGATGCCGTCCCACCCAGCTTTCGAGCGCATGGTGGGCCATGCTCAGCGCCTCGCCCATTGGCGTGGTGCCCCTGGCCACAGGCTCAAACCAGACGGGAAATTTAACCTTTTGCGGAACAGTTCCCCCCGCGCCGTCGTCTATCTGCCGGACGCGTTCCTCGACTCGTGCGGGGGAATTGGCTATTTCGCCTATGGTTACCAAATCTCGCCCGGCCAGTTTCCCGCTGAACGCTGGCATCACTTGAGCGCCGTATCCAATCACCGCAACTTCGTAGAAGTTACGCACGCCTTCGCCACGAGCGCATTTGATGATGAGATTATGCAACAACCGGTTGATGGCGTCAGCGACGCTGTCGCATTTGCGCTTGTTCTCAGGGCTGCCGGCAATGGACTCCGACATGGATCCTGACTGGTCTATCAAGAAAACAAATGCGCTGGGGTTGGCCCGACTGATTTCGGCAATGTAAGGCATGAGCTGTGAAAATAATTACCGTGCCGCATACAAATTGACCTGTTAAGTAGTAAAATCTTTCCAAGCCCAAATCAATCCGAAAGACGGGTTTGATTCCTGGCTATGAACTTTTTAATGTAAAAACCGGCAGAAATATTCCGTAAGGCGCTTTATTTAACCTTTACGCACAAGGACAGTTGAGCAATCAAACAGCATGCCTCACTTTTTTTTCCATTTTGCCTCGGCCGCAATTCTTGCCGCGCTGCTGTTGAGCGCTTCTGCATGCCGAAAATCAACTTCGCCGCAGGACACCTCGCCCGCTTCGGAGGCAACCCCTTCCACTCCTCCAACGATTCCCGCTCCGCCGGAGCCAGCCCTTCTTTCCCGCGCCGAGTGGAACGCCAAGCCGCCAGTGGCGCAAATGACCCCGCACACGCCGCAATTCATCACCATTCACCACACCGGCACCAAGCAGAACCCCAACCGCTCCCTGGCGGACAAGCTCAAAGGCTTGCAGGCCTTTTCCCAACGCGAGGACAAGTTGGACACTGGCAAGGTCAAGCCCGCTTGGCCTGATGTGCCGTATCACTATTACATCGCTGTAAATGGCCAGATCGGCGAGGGACGCGAGGTCGATTACGTGGGAGACACCAACACGGCATACGATCCTACGGGCCATGTGCTGGTGACGTTGGAGGGCAGCTTTGATGTGGAGCATCCCACAGCAGAACAAATGGCATCCACAAAACAATTGGTGGCGTGGCTCGCGCACAAATACAAAGTGCCTTCCGAGAAAATAAAAACCCACAAGGACTACGCTCAGACAGCCTGTCCCGGCCAGAATCTACACAATAAGATTGATGAATTACGGGCGACGGTGAACCAGCCAATGTGATACATAACCGGTTGCCCAAGCAAGCTATTCCCCATCAAAATTGCCTCGCTCACAGCTTGAATTTATGTTGAGGTATGGAAAGTTCCTTGCTGTGTTACTCATGAAACATTCCTCGCCTTTTGTGTTCAGTCGTTCGCTATTGTCCGCCTCCATCGTTGCCTGTTGCCTGTGTAGTGACAATGCCGCAGCCCAAAACCAGCGTGTCCTTGGCATCGATGTCTCCGCGTGGCAGGGGGATATTTCGCAGACGACTTGGAATAATATCCGGACAAATGAAAATCGCCGGTTTGTTTTTATTCGGTCTAGCCGCGGCGGCACGACCGGATATTACAACCAGAGCAATGCCGGCAATAACAACCCGCCTGGCCAAAACACATTTTCCCAGCGCTACGACGACCCTTATTACATCCAAAATATAAATCGTGCCACAGCCGCAGGGATGTTGGCAGGCTCCTATCATTTTTCTCGTCCGGACATCATTGAAAGCACGCTTAACTCCGGGGGCATCGCCAACACTGGAACCGATGAAGCCGATCATTTTATCCAAATGGCCGGACCTTACATGCGGCCCGGCTATCTCCTTCCAGTCCATGATCTGGAGGCCGGGAATCCGCAAAGAACATCCACGGCACTCTCGCAGTTTTGCGTCGATTTCTCGGATCGCATCTATGAGGTGATGCGCATCCGGCCCTTGATTTACGTCAACCAAAGCTACGCCAACTACATCAATTCCACCGTCCCCGCAGTGCATCCGCATTTTTGGATTGCTCGCTATCCGTATGGCAGTGGCAATCCTTACCTCGGCGATTTGCAGGTGGATCATCCGCCACCAAGTCCATCGACGGCTAATGTTTACGGCAAATGGAATCCGAATCACACGGTGGAAAATCCCTATCCGAACGGGCATCCTTGGTCGTTCTGGCAGTATGGCAGCGGCGATCGCCTGCAAAGTTTCAACAACGGAAACAGCAACCTCGACGGCAACGTCGCTCAAGGCGGCATTGAGTTCGTGAAAGATTTTCTCGTGCCCGCCGTGTGGTGGCACGACAGCAGCGGCCAATGGACCACGATTACCAACTGGAACAGCGGCCAGACGCCGATTCAGCCGGTGCCAGGTCCAGGCCAGGTCGCGCCAGTGGCAACAGGTCCCCTGCCAACGCCACGTCTGCCCAGCACGAATGACACGATCGTTCTGGACCGTCCCAACGCCAACATCATCGTCACACTCGCCTCAGGCACGCATAACATCCGCAAACTTTTCGCGAGAGAGAGCCTGAACATCACCGGCGGCTCACTCACGATCAACTACACGCCTTCGTGGGATTCCACCACAATGTCTGCTCAATTCTCTGCACCGGTTGCGTTGAACAACGCCACACTCGCCGTTCACACGCTCCAGGTAGATCCTTTGCAAACATTTACCGTGGGTGGCGGGACATTAAATTTTTCTCAGATCGTTCTGATGCAGGGCGTCACCTCCGCAACGCTGGCCCTCACTGGCAATGTGAATTTGAACAGCTGGAGCAACGGGCTGTTCAGCATTGTGAACGGAAGCGGTTTCGGTAACTCGGGTACGGTCGATCTCGCAGACGGCATACGCGCGTTATCGATCAACAGCGGCGCGGATTTGTCGGTAAATGTGCCGGTTCAGAACGGTGCGCTCACCAAGAACGGCGCTGGCACGTTGCGTTTGAACGCGGCCAACAGCTTCGCGGGCGGCACGGTCGTCAATGCCGGAAAACTGTTCGTCAACAACACCACCGGGTCGGGCACTGGAAGCGGCAGTGTGACGATCAGCGGTGGTACGCTCGGCGGCACCGGCACGATTTCCGGCGTTGCCACGATCAACAGCGGTGGAACGGTTGCGCCGGGCACCGACGCCGCGTTGGGCACGTTGACCTTCGGCAGCACGCCGGTTCTCAACGGCACCAATTTTTTCCGGATCGATCGCAATGGCGGTTCGCCGCAATCGGACCGGATAGCCCGCTCTGGCGGTGCATTGAACTTCGGCGGCCGGTTGGTCGTCAGCAACATCGGCGCGGCGCTCACCGGCGGTGAACTGTTCACGCTGTTTTCAGCGAATTCTTACAGCGGCAATTTTACGGCCACAAATCTTCCTTCGCTCAGCACGAATTTGAATTGGTTTCTGGGCAATCTCGCCGTGAACGGAACGATTCGCGTGAACCGCAAGCCGACGGCCGTCTGGATCGGTTTTAATAGCACGCCCGGACAGACGCTCACCATTCCTAAAGCCACGCTGATTGGCAGCGGCTCGGATGCCGACGGCAATCCGCTTTCCCTCGCGAGCTTTGACTCGGTGACCACCAATGGAATTTCACTCACCAGCGACAGCACCAATATTTACTACTTTAACAATGCCAATGTTGCTGACCGATTCAGCTACACGCTTGATGACGGCCAAGGCGGTTTGGTCACGAGTCAGGTGCTGATTGGGCAAGGCGTTCCGACGCCGCCCTCCATCACATCCGGCCCAAGCAGCCTTACAGTGATGGCCGGACAGAATGCCAATTTGTCTGTCACGGCCTCCGGCACCGCGCCGCTTTCTTACCAATGGCGATTCAACGGCGCGAACATTGCCAATGCAACGAACTCAACTTACACGCGCGTCAACGCGCAGCCAGCCGATGCTGGCAATTACACGGTGTTTGTCAGCAATGCCCAGGGCAATGCGACCAGCGCAGCCGCGACCCTGACTGTGGTAACGCCGGTCACTATCACCACGCATCCGCAAAGCACGAATGTGGCGATTGGAAATGCTGCAAACTTCACGGTTGGCGCGACCGGCACTGCGCCGCTTTCTTATCAATGGTTTTTCCAGAGTAGTCCGCTTTCCGGCGCAACGAATTCCAGTCTGACATTGAACAGCGTGACAACAAATCAACTGGGCAATTACCACGCGGTCGTCAGCAATCCTTACAGCTCCGCGACCAGTCAGGTGGCGACTCTCGCGCTGCCGCTGCTGGAAGTTCTTTGGCAATTGCCGCCTTATTCCCGCTCCTATCTCACCACCAACGACCTGCCGGAACAGCGCGGGATGACCTACAATCCCGTCACGCGCCGACTGTTGTTGGTCCATCGCATGACGCCAACCGTCCATGTGCTCAATGCCGACACCGGCGCGGACCTCTGGACCCTGAACACGAACGGCGTCACGGGCGGATTGAATAATTCTTATTTCTTGTTGCTGATCGCCGCCGCCGAAGACGGCGCGATCTACGCCTGCAACCTCAAAGCCAGTTCCAACCCATTCAAAATTTATCGCTGGGCCAATGATAGTTCCAACACCGTGCCGACCGTTGCGTTTTCCGGTGATCCGAGTCCGGGCACGCCGGGCTATCGTTGGGGCGACACTTTTGACGTGCGCGGTTCGGGAACCAATACGCAAATCCTCATCGGACCGCGACAGGGAACGAATGTGATTTTGCTCACAACGACCGATGGTCTGAACTTCACGCCCAACGTCATCAACTTGACCGATGCGCCCAGCGGTCATTGCGGTTTGAACGTCACCTTCGGCCGAGGCGACACGATTTGGGGAACGACGCACACGAATCTTCTGCGGTTGCTCTCGTTCAATCTGGGTGCGGGAACGGCTTCCACGCTCCGTCTTTATAATGACAACGAGGTTCCGACAGCCGTGAACCCGATCGGTTTCAGTTCCTCGCTCAATATTCTCGCGGGCATTCATGTGAACAGCCCGAATCACCTGCGGGTTTACGATCTTAGTTCGCCGAGTTACACGCCGATGCTGATTGGCACGAACCGGTTCCTCACGGATAATAACAACACCCACACCGGCACCGGCGCGGTGCGTTTCGGCGATGACGTGATTTATGCGCTCAACGCCAACAATGGCCTCATGGCAGTTCGCATCCTCATGCCAAATGAGCCCTTGCGCTTCCACGAAATGTCCATTGGGCCTCAATTAATCCTTCGCGGCAAAGGAAAAACCGGAAACTATGTTGTAGAAGCGACCTCATCGCCCTTCACCAACTGGACGCCTGTGACCAACTTGGCCATCGGCGTCAATGGCAACTTCGACTTCTCGGAAATCATGACAAACGCGCCTTACCGGTTTTTCCGCCTTAGAAAGGAATAAGCAGCTACACAAAGGGCTGTTTATCGAGGATAATACCGCTGTGGGATTGGCCGTTGTCAGGCCCGTTCACTTGCGGCAAATTGAAGCACATCAATTCAGATGTCCAATGCCTCCAAATTTCTAAAAGGCCAGTTGCTGTTGGACGGCGGCAAACTGGCGGGGTCCTTCTTCCACCGGACCGTGGTGCTCATTTGCCAGCATGACGCCGAGGGCGCTCTCGGACTGGTGCTCAACCGAGCCAGCGGCAACAAGGTGGGTGAAATGCTCGTGGCCGACCTGCCCGATAATTTAAAGGAACAGCCCTTGTTCCTCGGCGGCCCGGTGCAGCCCGCGGCGCTGAGTTTTCTTCATAGCGATGTTTTTGTTCCCCACGCGAATGTGCTGCCCAATTTGAACCTTGGCCACTCCCTCGATGCCTTGCTTGAAATCGGCGAATCGTATTCCACCACTCAAAAAATTCGCATGTTCGCCGGGTATGCCGGATGGAGCCCCGGCCAGCTTGAGGACGAAATGAAACGCGGCGCCTGGTTGACCCATCCCGCCTCGCTTGACCTGGTGTTCGACTCCAAACCGGAAACCCTCTGGAAAACCATCCTCATGGAGAAGGGCTGGGAGTTTCGGTTGCTGTCCGAAGCGCCCGAGGATTTGTCGTGGAATTAATTATGGCCTGTAGCCAATATGTCTACTTCAACTGCTGCAGGAAGGCCATCAGGTCGCGCAGTTCATTTTCTGACAAGGAGGTGTCCAGTCCCTGGGGCATCACGGACAGGGCCGATTCGGTCATGGACTTGATGCGCTTCTGATCAATCTTGCGCTCGACCAAATCCGCCCCCTGAATCCAAACCGCCTCAGGCGTCTGGCGCGTGATCAAACCCGTGTAGGATTCATCGTCGTCGGTATCAATCACGAACGTGTGGTAGCCCTGCACCACGCTGGCGCTGGGATAGACGATGGATTCCAGGAGGTCGCGACCGTTGCGGATGCCCCCCACCTTGGTGAGGTTGGGCCCAAAGACATTCCCCTGCCCGCTGACGCGATGGCAGGTGTAGCAGGCGGCTTTTTTGCCGAAGAACACCGCCTTGCCGCGGCTGAAATCGCCGCCCTCGATAAGGGGCATCAACTCCTCCAGCCGCTTTTGCTGTGCTTCCAAATCCACGCCAAGTTTGGCCACAAGCGGCTTGGCGGCCGCCTGCACGCTGCCAGTATATTTCCTCAATAGAAGCCCGGCCTCGCCTGCGGCGGGCTTGGACGCGGCGGGCGCCTTGCCCAGGCCCTCGACCAGCGCGAGACCGACAGATTCATCGGTGCTGCGCCCAAAGGACCGAAGCACCGGTGGCATTGCCAGGGCGTCCACGGTTTCCAGCGCGGCGGCCAACCGGATCAATTGCGGGTTTGACAACTTCAACGCGGCGATGGTTCGCGCGGCGTCGAGCCGGATCAAAGGTCCGGCCTGCGGTTGCAAATGCCGCAGCAGCATTTCAAACAAATCATCGTCCACGGGCGAGAGCCTCGGCGCAATCGTGCCCACGCAGCCGATTCGCAGCGGCGTTGGCTCGGCTTTGTTCCTGGCGATGGCCTTCAATGTTGCGTCCAGCGGTTTCAGGTTGCGCTGCTGCGCCACGGACACCGCCGCCTGACGGGCCTCGTTGTCCGAAGAATTCAAAACCGCCTCCAATCCTGAAATCCAGGCGCCGGGAAGCGCCTTCAATGGAGCCTGCTTCACAATGTCCAGCAATGCCAGACGGGTCGCCGGCGGGGTTTCATTTCGCTGAAGGGCGTTTGCGATGGACTGTTGAATCGCTTCAAAACCAGAAGCCCGAACCAACACCTCGCGCCAGAAGTCGAGTTGCTCGCCGGTCGGCGCCGCTGTAGTCAGCCAACCGTCCACCACCTGCGACACTTCGCCAAGCCAGTTGGTGTTTTTGATGGCGATGTCGAAAGCCGCTTTCTGCAACTGCAAATCGCCCGATTGCAGCAGGGGCAAAACCTGGGCGGCTTCCAACTGAACATGGTTCATTTGATTGAGGGCGAGAAGCGCGCCGCGCCGGACTCGGGTATTGCTTTCGGCAAGCCCCTTCCCAGTCAAATCAGGCCGGTCAATCTGGATCAACGGGTAAATGAGAGAGTGGGTGAGAAAGGCGTCGTTGTCCTCGCGCAAGGCCTGCAACCGGC
>CALJZV010000474.1 GCA_937983475.1 uncultured Verrucomicrobiales bacterium | reverse complement strand
ACGAACTTATTCTTAAAAGCCTGATATTCTGTTGCTTGCAGCAAAATATCCGGTGCGGGTGGCCAAAGTTTAGACTGCCACGCTGAAAATTAAGGCCGCTCCGCTAAAATTTTAGGCCGTCCGGTTCATTTTTAACAACGGGAGGCCCATTCCCAAAGATGGAGGCATGCGGCGTCGGATTGCGGCGGCCCCTGAATACAGGAGTGTCGCATCGGCGGGATGCCACGGCCCGGATTGGCAGCCCTGGCTGCTCATGGGTGGGTTCATTTCGCTGAGACGTTGCTGTTTTTCTGTTGCCGCAGCCCAAAAGGCTGAACCGGGTTTATTTTCACGCAGGCAACATCATGGGTTGAAATTCATCGCGGCCTTGGCATTGTCGTTCGCCATGGATTTACCGGAATCGCAAGATCAACTGGACGAACTGCTCACGTGCCGCCTGGACTTCGGGCGCAAATCGGTCGAGCCCTGCTCAATCATCATCTTCGGCGCCACGGGCGACCTCACCGCGCGCAAGCTGATTCCGGCGTTGTTTCATTTGTTTTGCGATGGGCAGCTTCCCGACCCGTTTCGCATCATTGGCTTTGCCCGGCGCGAGAAAACCGACGACGCCTTCCGCAACGAGTTGCTCGACGGGTTGAAGAAGTTCTCGCGCACGCGCGACGTGGACGAAAAGAAATGGGCGGCGTTCGCGGCGAATCTTTCCTACTGCCGGGGCGATATCACGGAAGTGGATGCCTACAAGCGTCTGCGCGAGCGGCTGGAGCAGTTCGGCAACGCGTCGTTGCGGCATAATTTATTGTTTTATCTGGCCACCCTGCCCAGCCAATTCGCCGAGGCGGCGGAGAATCTGCATCAGGCCGGCCTGCTCCAGCGCGAGGAGAGCAAGCAATACTGGCAGCGCATCGTGGTGGAAAAGCCCTTCGGGCATGATTTGGCTTCGGCGCAGCAACTCAATTCCGAGCTCACCCGGCACGCGCACGAAAAGCAGATCTATCGCATCGACCACTACCTGGGCAAGGAGACGGTCCAGAACATCCTCATGTTCCGCTTCTCCAACGCGATCTTTGAGCATTTGTGGAACCGGCAGACTATCGAGCAGGTGCAGATCACCGTGAGCGAAAAACTCGGGGTCGGCACGCGCGGCGGCTATTACGAGGAGGCCGGTGCCTTGCGCGACATGGTGCAGAACCATTTGCTCCAGGTGCTGGCGCTGGTGGCGATGGAACCGCCGGTGTCCTTGGAGGCCGAATCGATCCGAGACGAAAAGGTCAAGCTGCTCAAGTCCATCCGCCCCCTGCACCCGAGCCAGGTGTTCAAGAACGTCGTGCGCGGCCAATACACGGCCGGGGAAATTGACGGCAAACCGCTTCCCGGCTACCGGGCGGAGGACCGCGTCAGCCCGCAGTCCAACACGGAAACCTACGTCGGCGCGCGGTTCCTGGTGGACAACTGGCGCTGGGCTGGGGTGCCGTTTTATTTGCGCACCGGGAAGCGATTGCCCATCAGCGCCAGCGAGGTGCGCGTCCAGTTCCGGCCCACGCCCAACGTGTTATTTGCCGCGCAGTGCGGCCCCAAGCTCGACGCCAACGCCATCACGCTGCGGCTTCAGCCCAACGAGGGCATTTTCCTGCGGTTCAACGGCAAGGTGCCCGGCACCAGCATGCAGATTCGGCCGGTGCGAATGCACTTTGACTACAACAGCGAATTTGGCGCCTACACGCCCGAAGCCTACGAGCGGCTCCTGCTGGAGGCGATCGCGGGAGACGCCACGCTGTTTATTCGCCGCGACGAGGTGGAAACGGCCTGGAGCATTGTGGACCCGATTCGCGAAGCCTGGAACGGCGTGCCGCTGACCGAGCGCGAGATGTATGCCGCCGGCGCCTGGGGACCCGTGGCCGCCGACGACCTCCTGGCGCAACGGAATCATCGCTGGCGCGCGCCGCATCCGATTCCGTGATGAGGGAACTTGGGCGATTACCCTTAGAGCCTGACTGAAAATTGCCCGGGGTCCTGCGGCGAGGGAATTTGGCCGTGGCCAAGGCGGCGAGGCCGGAGCATCCCCGCAGCGGGCTGTAAGGGCCGAGCCAACGCAGGCCGCGGGCAAAAGAACCGCCGCCCGGAGGGATTTCGAGGAAAAAGCCAGCTGGCGGCATTGCTCCTCGGTCACAGAGCTCTGTGGCTATGCTCCCTCGTCACGCCTTGCCATCCAACCTTTTCATCGAAAACAGGACGCCCACGGAATTTTCAGACAGGCTCTTAGTTTGCTTTCAATGAATTATGCCGCAGACAGGCGGCTGCGCCGGCGACTGTAGAGGAAATAAAAGAGCAATCCCACGGCCAGCCAGATGAGAAAGCGCTTCCACGTCACCCAGGGCAGTTGAAACATCAGATAGCCGCAGGTGAAGATGGCCGCCAGCGGCACCAGCGGCACCCACGGGGTGCGAAACGGGCGCGCGCGATCCGGATCAGACTTGCGCAGGACCAATATGCCCGCCGCCACCACCACGAAGGCGAACAACGTGCCGATGTTGCAGAGTTCCACCACCTCATCAATGTTGGAAATACCCGCGAACAGCGCCACCACCAGGCCGGTCAACAGTGTGGTCACATGCGGTGTTTGATATTTGGGATGCACCTTGGAGGCCCAACGCGGCAGCAGTCCGTCACGCGCCATGGAGAAGAAAATGCGCGGCTGCCCCAACTGGAATACAAATAAAACCGAGGCGGTCGCGACCACCGCCCCAA
>CALJZV010000473.1 GCA_937983475.1 uncultured Verrucomicrobiales bacterium | reverse complement strand
GCCGCCCAGGCCCGGGCGGACACCCGCCACCGCGCCGCCTCGGCTGCGGCCAGCGCCTGCTCGATGCGCCGCCCGCGCTTGCCCGCGGTTTCGACCGGCACCGCGAAGGCGGGGTTGAGAAACCAAGGCGTGAACGGGCTGGCACGGGTGCTGGAATACTGCGGCAGGAAAGTGAACACCGGGTTGGGCCGCATCTTCGCCGTTGCGATCGCCGCCGCCGCTTCCTCCGCCTCGGCGCGCGCCAGGGCGACATCCGGATGAAAATAAACCGCCGCCAGCGCCAGCCGGTTCACATCCCAGCTTCCTTTTGCAGCCTGATGCTCCGCGAGGAAGGTTTTGAGCCCGGGGTCATTCAAGCTGCGCCCGGAAAAATCCGCGCTCGACTGCTCCGCTGACAAAGGCCTGTCCTTGAATGCAACGCATGCGGAAAGCCCCAGCATGGCTGGGAGCAACAGGAGGCAGGGGCGAGGCATGGCCAATGAAAACGTCATTTGCGGGAGCGGGTTGCTTTGGATTCCATCATGGCCGCGAAAAATGGCCGGATCATTCCCTTTGGCAATGGACGCCGCGCTTTCGCGTATTGGTTTCCACCCCATGAACGCCCCGCTCTCCCGCCGCCGCCTGCTCCGGACTCTGCCGCTCGCCGCGCTGGCGGGTGGTTTCCACATCCACGTCCGCTCGCAGGAGGCGAAAAAGCTCTGGGTCACGGGCAACCCGGCCATCGACCGGCCGCGCGAGGTGGCGCTGAACCTGCTGAAGCCGACGCAGGCGCAGATCGAGCACGCCTGGGAGCTGCACTTCGGCTCGGTGGTGTTTGAGAGCTACGGGTTCGCCCCGCGCTGCGCCATCGACGCCGAGGCGATGAACGCCGCCATCCAATCCGGCGCCTCCGCCGCCGAGCTCAGCGACCTGCGCGAGTCGATGTCGATGAGCCGCAACGCGACCCACGAGCGCGAACGCAGGGAGTTCTTCGACGCCTTTCACGCCGCGGGAGTGACCTGCATCTTCCAAAACACCGGCGAGGAAGGCAGCGACCCCATGCGGCTGATCAAGCGGCTGGCGCATTTCACCAAGGCGACGGACCTGCTGAAGCCCGCGCTGTCCAAGGTGGTCACGGCGGAGCAGATCGTCGCCCTCAAGCAGGCGGGCCATGTGGGGCTGTGCTTCACCACCAACGGCGTACCGCTGCGGCAGGAGTGGGAGAGCGTTCGCGACGAGCTGCGCTTCATCCGCATCTTTCACGAACTCGGCACGCGCATGATGCACGTCACCTACAACCGCCGCAATCCGCTGGGCGACGGCGCGGGCGAGCCGCATGACGGCGGGCTGAGCGACTTCGGCCACGCGGCGGTCGCGGAGATGAACAAAATCGGGGTGATTGTCGATGTCGCGCACAGCGGCTGGAAGACGGCCTTCGATGCCGCCAAAGCCTCCGCCAAACCGATGGTGACCAGCCACACCACCTGCGCCTCGCTTTACGAGCACTTCCGCGGCAAGCCGGACGACACCATCAAGGCCATCTGCGACACCGATGGCCTCGTCGGCATCTGCTGCATCCCGCGCTTTCTCGGCGGCAAGGGGGACATCACCGCGCTGCTCGACCACCTCGACCCCCTCGTCAAAAAATTCGGCCATCAGCCCGCCGCCCCCGGCGGCGCCGTGGCGTACACCTCACGCTTCGACAAGGAGGAGCGCGCGAAGCTTCTCAAAGCGCCGGCGGGCAGCGCGGACCGCTGGGAGCACCTGTGGCCGAGGGACGATTACCAGACCACCCTCGAAGCCGAGCAGAGCGTGGCCTGGAGCAACTGGCCGCTTTTCACCCTCGGCCTCATCATGCGCGGCCACAGCGACGAGGCGATCCGCCAAATCATCGGCGGCAACATGCTCCGCGTGCTGAAGGCGAACGCGGTGGCTTGACGGCTCCGGGCGGCGTCATCACTTCACCGCCAGCGCTTCCACTGCCACGCGCAGCCTTGCGGCCCAGTTCAGCGAAATCTGCATCAGGGGATTGCTGCTGTCCTCCTGTTCTAAATCCTCAATTCTGGCTTGCATTGCATCGTCGATAATCGTCTTGCACCGCCAAAAGATCGTAGGCACATCCCGACCTGCACGCGTAATTGGCCGAAAAAATTTAAGAACGAAAAATTTTTTCTCGCCAATTTTCATTTTGACCTGTAAAAGGCGATCTGAATTTCAGGAGAAATTGTTTTGTTACATCTAAGCACACTCGGCATCCCATGCAAATACCCCACCCCGCCGCAAAGCGAATGCTCTCACAAGCACGCCAGAACTCCGCCTTTTGAGGCATATTCAAAAGCGCTGGCACCGCACAGGCTGCGCCCTTCAGCTTTTGGCCATGCTAAGCTGGACCGTTCTCATGCCGTTGACTGTTCACGGCGCCTATGTTCCAAATTCGAACTGGGAGCCGGTATGGTTTGACCCCAATGGCGACCCGGAACCCGAGGAAAGCGCGCCCGATTGGTCGGACTTTGACAGTGACTTGCTTCCAGCGTGGCTGGAGGCCTTTTACGGTTCAGACCCTTATGTCTATGACACCGACGGGGACGGCATCAATGACGGCGACGAGGTTTTTGTCAACGGCACCAATCCGACCCTCTGGGACACGGACGGCAACGGCATCAGCGATCTGGATGACTTCAACGGTTATTATCCCCCTGATGACAATTCAGGGGATTCAAGCGGTTCCACCGACACCACCCAAGATGACGGCTCGAACGAATCATCCGAAGAAGAAGGCGACGACCCGTGGGCGGAACACCTGGATTCAGATGGCGACGGGCTCAGCAACGCCTATGAGTCCTCCACAGGAACGGATCCGTTCGATGCGGACACCGATGACGACGGCCTCATGGACGGCTTCGAATTAAACTATTCCATCACCGATCCCACCATGTGGGACACCGACGGAAATGGCAGGAGTGACTACGAGGACTACTTCTACCCTGTAGACCCGGGGCCGGACACAGATGGCGACGGGCTGACCGATGAAGAGGAGCAGATTCTGGGCACCGAGCCGCCTCCGCCTCCGCCGGATGTGCCGGAGTTGAAGGAAGACGGACCTTTGACTGGCACTTTGCGGGAACAAATGGAGCAGCATCGCCGTAACCCCAACTGCGCGGTGTGCCATGTGCAGATGGATGCGCTGGGGTTTGGGTTTGAGAACTTCGACGCGATTGGCGCCTGGCGCGAGAAAGACGGCAAGTACGCGATTGACGCC
>CALJZV010000472.1 GCA_937983475.1 uncultured Verrucomicrobiales bacterium | reverse complement strand
CCCCTGCCCTGATTGACAGCGACACGCCGTCGAGCACGCGGATGGGCCCACTGTTGGAGACAACCTACAGGTGCAGGTTATTGATTTCGACAAGATCGGACATGTTTCAGCGCGAAGGGTAACTTTCTGTTCCGGTAAAATCTAGGAGAACTTCCCCCCCTGACCTTGGGCCGGGCGTAAAAACAAAAAATACCAAGCAAAGTCGGCAAAATCAGGGAAAACCGTTGACGCTCCATGCCCCCTTACCTAGATTGCTCGCGCAATTTTTGACCATGAGTAACTCACCAAATTATGCCAAGGGCCTGGAAGGCGTTGTCGCGGCACGCACCACACTCAGCGATGTCCGAGGCGACGTCGGCGAACTGATTTAGTGCGGATACGACATTAACGAGCTGGCCGGAAAAATCGCCTATGAGGAGTTCGTTTTCCTGCTTCATTATGATCATTTGCCGACGCAAAAGGAGTTGAATGAACTCAAGGCCAAGCTCGCCAGCGAGCGCGAGTTGCCTCAGGGCGTCATTGACACGATCAAGCGCCTGCCAAAGGACACGCCGCCGATGCACGCCATCCGCACGGGCATTTCTGCCTTGGGCTGCTTTGATCCCCAGGCCGACGATGACAGCATGGATGCCAATCGCGAGAAGGCGCTCAAGCTGATCGCGCAAATTCCCATCATCACCGCCTATTTCCACCGCGCCCGCCAAGGCAAGGAACTTTTGCCGCCCGACCCCACTTTGGGCGAAGCCGCCAATTTCCTTTATCTCGTGGATGGCGAAAAGCCATCGCAGGAAAAGGAAAGCACCATGGACATGTGCTATGTCCTTCACGCGGATCACGGCATGAACGCCTCGACCTTTTCAGCCCGCGTGACCATTGCGACACTTAGCGACATTTATTCCGCCATTACCTCGGCCATTGGCACATTGAAAGGGCCCCTCCACGGGGGCGCCAATGAAGGGGTCATCAAAATGCTTCAGGAAATCGGCAGCCTCGACAAGGTGGACGCCTACGTCGAGGAATGTCTGGCTCAAAAGAAGAAAATCATGGGCATCGGCCACCGGGTGTACAAGACGCTTGATCCCCGCGCGCCGCATCTCAAGCGCATGGCGCAGGTTCTCAGCGCCAAGCTGGGCGAACCCAAATGGATTCAGATGAGCGAGCGCATCGCACAGTTGATGCTGGAAAAGAAAACCCTTCACGCCAACGTGGATTTCTATTCGGCAACCGTTTATTACTCGCTGGGCATTCCCACCGACTTGTTCACACCCATTTTCGCCATTGCCAGAACTGCCGGCTGGACCGCCCACGTACTGGAGCAACTTCAAGACAACCGCCTCATTCGTCCGCAAAGCGAATACGTCGGTCCGGTCGGACTGAAGGTAACGCCCATCGAAAAGCGATAATTCCACTTCGGCTAAGGGTCGTTGTTCTACAGAAGACGTCCGCAGCCAAATTTTATTTGATCTAAATGAACATTCACGAATACCAAGCCAAACAACTGCTCACCCAATACGGTGTCACCGTTCCTCCTGGTGAAGTCTGCGACTCCGCCGATGGCGCCCGGAAAATTGCCGAAGACCTTTTCGGCAAGGGCGAAAAGATGGTCGTCGTCAAATCCCAGATTCACGCCGGCGGACGAGGCAAAGGCACATTCAAAAGCGGCTTTCAAGGCGGCGTCAAGTTGTGCAAATCGGTCGAGGACGTTTACGAGAAAGCCAAGGCCATGCTCGGCAATGTTCTGGTGACCAAGCAGACCGGCCCTGATGGACGGCTGGTGAGTAAATTACTCGTGGCCACAGCCCCCGAAATTAAGAAGGAATTTTACTGCGCCGTGCTGCTGGACCGCGCCTCATCCCGTCCACTCATCATGGTCAGCACCGAGGGAGGGGTGGACATCGAGGAGGTCGCCGAAAAAACGCCGGAGAAGATCGTCAAGGAGATCATTGATCCCGCTGTCGGCATCATGCCGTATCAGGGGCGAAAATTGGCCGCAGCGCTCGGCCTCAAGGGCGATTTGTTCAATCAGGCTGGCAAGCTATTCACCGGTTTATACAAGACATTCTGGGAATGCGACGCGAGCATGGTTGAAATCAATCCCCTGTGCATCATCACCGACAACTCCGGCAAGGAAATCCTCGCCGCTGTGGACGCCAAGGTCAGCCTGGATGACAACGCGCTCTACCGCCATGCGAACATCCAGGCGATGCGCGATCTCAATGAGGAGGCGCCCTTGGAAATCGAGGCCAGCAAGTTCAATCTTAATTACATCAAACTTGACGGCAGCATCGCCTGCCTAGTCAACGGCGCGGGACTAGCCATGGCGACGATGGACATCATCCAGCATTTTGGCGGCAGCCCGGCGAACTTTTTGGATGTGGGCGGCGGCGCCAGCAAGGAGCAGGTGACGGCTGCCTTCAAGATTATTTTGAGCGACCCCAACGTGAAGGGGATTTTCGTCAACATCTTCGGCGGCATCATGGACTGCAACGTCATCGCCACCGGCATCGTGGCCGCGGTGAAGGAAACGCATTTGAATCTGCCGCTGGTCGTTCGCCGCGAAGGCAACAATGTCGAAGCGGGCAAGAAAAGGCTGGCTGAGTCGGGATTGAGCGTCATCACCGGCGACTCGATGGCCGACGCGGCCCAAAAGGTGGTGAAAGCTGTTGGAACATGACGAATTGTGGATGAGAAAATCCCCAGTTCCAATGTGCAGTCCGCGTTGAACTGGCCGGTTGGCATTTCCACTCATAAGCCCAATCCCGGACGGTGATTAAAGATGTCAAATTCGGAAAAATTTGAACTTGAGGTGTTGCGAGAAGTAAAACCGGAATATGGTTCTGACTGGCGCAAAGGTGAAGCCAGTGGGATCGACATGGGCTTGCTTGAACACTCGCTGCGTTTAACACCTTGGGAGCGATTACTCGAACATCAGCGTGCGTTCGAGTTGGTGCAGATGTTGCAAAAGGCCAAGATCAAACGGCATGGATAATCTGAACAACATCCTCCAGAGGCTTCACCAAAGCCATGTGGAATTTGTGCTTGTCGGCGGACTTGCTGCCGTAGTTCACGGTGTGACCTTGTTGACGCGTGATGTGGACATATGTTGCCGCTTCAGCGAAGAAAATCTGATGCGAATTCAACAAGCGGTGACTGATTTGCATCCTGTCCATCGTTCGCGGCCAGACTTGCCTTTGGCGTTGACCCCGCAACAATGTGCAACCCTGAAGAACTTATATTTGAAAACGGATTTGGGTGTTTTGGATTGCATCGCGGAAGTCCTTGGCATCGGAGATTTTGAAGACGTTTTAAAAAATAGCGTCATCGCAGAGCTACCTTTTGGCGAGATCCGCGTGCTTGATATCGATGCGCTGATTCAAGCAAAAGAAGCCATGCATCGCGATCACGACATAATCACAGTTAAACATTTGAAAACGATTAAAAGTCAGCAAAGCAAAACCTGATTACACTTTTCACCATGTCCATTCTCGTCACACCCCAGACCAAGCTCCTCATCCAAGGCATCACCGGCAGCTTTGGCGCCCGTCACACCCAACTCTCCATCGAATATGGCACTCAGGTCGTTGCTGGCGTCACGCCCGGCAAGGGTGGCCAATTCTTCG
>CALJZV010000471.1 GCA_937983475.1 uncultured Verrucomicrobiales bacterium | reverse complement strand
GGCCTGGACCTTTCCGGCCAGCAGGTCATGCGCTGCCCTCTTGAAGACGATTCCGGCGTCCTGTGGGTGGGGACCGCAGAAGGTGTCCGGCGGATGGCGCCCGGCGGGCAACCCGTCGTGACCGATGAATTGCGGCTGCCCGAGGAATCAGTCCGGGCCTTGTACAAGGACCGCTCCGGAACATTGTGGATGGGCTCCAGCGGCGGGTTGACGCGCCTGCAAGGCGGGCGGGCGACGACTTACACTCGGGCTGACGGCCTGGCGGATCATTTTATTACTGCGTTGTTCGAGGACAGCCGGGGCAACCTCTGGGTGGGTTCGCATGGCGGGTTGAACCGGATCCGGAACGGAAAAATTCTGTCCGAGTCAAACACCGGCGGTGTGTTCTTTGATCTTGCCAATGCCATTATCGAGGATCACGAGGGCAACATCTGGGCCGGTTCCAAAGGCGGGCTGATCCGGCTTAGCGCAAAGCGGTTCACCACTTTCACGCGCCAGCACGGGCTGTCCCACAACAGCGTGGTGTCTGTCTGCCAGGGCCGCAACGGCACTGTTTACGCCGGCACCTGGGGCGGCGGCGTGAGCCAGTGGAAGGATGGCAAATGGTCCCCGCATCCCGCGCGCGAGTGCTTCGGCAACAACCTGGTTTTGGCGTTGCATGAGGACCGGTCCGGCGCGTTGTGGGTTGGGCTGGATTATGACGGCGGCCTGGCGCGCATCCATGGGAGCGAATGCGTTCGTTTTGGGCGCGAGCATGGCTTGAAGGATTCGGCGGTGCTGGCCATTGCCGAGGACCGTCAAGGGGCGCTGTGGGTCGGCACCAGCGGCGCGGCGTATCGCTTTTTGGATGGGATATTCACCCGGTTCACGCAGGAGGACGGGTTGGCCGGCACTTCATTGCATGCGATTGTCGAAGACACTCAGGGCCGGTTGTGGCTGGGCACCAGCGGTGGCCTGTCGCTCCGCGAGCAGGATCGCTTCATTAATTTCACGGTCAAGGACGGGCTTTCGGACAACCGCGTTACCGCATTGCTTCCCGATCGCGACGGCGCACTCTGGATTGGGACGCGCGGCGGCGGGCTGAACCGTTTGCGCAATGGAAAATTAACCACGTGGACCACGGCGCATGGCCTTTTCTCCGATGTCATTTTTGAAATACTCGAAGACACCCAGGGAAAGCTCTGGATGAGTTCTCCCCAAGGCGTGTTCCGGGTCAGCAAGCGCGAGTTGGAAGCGGTCGCCCAAGGCAAATTGAGCCGTGCCGCCAATGTCGTCTTCGGGCGAGCCGACGGCATCATCAACACGGAGTGCAAAGGTGCGGCCAAGCCCGCCGGGCTGCGCGCCTCCGATGGGCGACTCTGGTTTCCCACGGCCATCGGCGTGATTGTGAGCGAACCGCACATCCGGCAAAACGACACGCCGCCGCCGGTGCGGATTGAGGCTGTGTTCGCCGACAAACAGAAGGTCGAGTTGGCGCCGCGACGCGCCTCGGACTCAAAACAAAAAGGCGCTTCGGCTGTTCATGCCTTCAGTGAATTGACCATTTCTCCGGGCCGCGGCGAATTGGAAATTCACTTCACCGCGCTGAGTTTTCAGGCGCCGGAGAAGAACCTCTTCAAATACCGTTTGGAAAACGCCGACCGGGAGTGGGTGGAGGCGGGCGCCCGGCGGACCGCTTACTATAATCGCCTTGCGCCAGGCAAATACCGGTTTCAGGTCATCGGCAGCAACAACGATGGCGTTTGGAACAACTCCGGCGAGTCGATCCAACTGGTCATCCGGCCGCACTACTGGCAGACTGGCTGGTTCCGGTGCGCTACAGCAGTCGCTCTGACCGCGCCGCTCGTCTTTCTGTGGCGGATTCGCTCCGCCCGGAAGCTGGAACTGGAGAGGTTGCGCCTGCGCATCGCCTCGGACCTGCATGACGAAATCGGATCGAGCCTTTGGGGCATTATGCTGCGCAGCGGCATGCTCAGGAAAAGCAATTCGCTTGGCGCGGAGGAACGCCGCGACGTGGAGGAAATCAACGCCATCGCCATGCAGACCGCCAATTCGATCCGCGACATCGTCTGGTTCATCAAGCCCGAGTGCGACACCCTGCAAGACCTGACATTGCGCATGCGCGACGTGGCGGAGACGCTCTTGAGCGGCAATGAGTACCGATGCCGCCATGCGCATCCGCAACCGAGGCGCAAACTGTCCCTGGATTTCCGGCAGCATGTGCTTTTGATGTTCAAGGAAATGCTGGCCAACGCAGCACGGCATTCCGGGGCGTCCTTTGTGGAAATTGAAACACTTGAGGAAAGCGGCGTCTGGGAAATGAAGGTGAGCGACAATGGCCGGGGGTTTGATCCTGAGGCCCATCAGCAGGGCAATGGCCTGAAGAACCTTCAACTCCGCGCCCAGAAAATCGGCGGCCACCTCGCGGTCGAATCCCGCCCCGGCGCCGGCACGACGATTACCTTCCGCGTGCGGTTGTGAGCTTTATTGCTGCACGGTTTCAGCCGAAGTGCCCGTAGTTTTCCTGCGAGGCGAATTGAGCCGGGCGTCGCGCACAAAGATGGCCAACAGAATCGCCAAGGAAACACCCGTCGCGACCGCGCCGATGTAAAACGCCCGCGGCTTGTATTCGAAGACCACGCGGGAGGTCCCGGCGGGAACCTGGACGGCCCGAAAGGCGTAGTTGGCGGGCTCAATGGAGACGGGAACGCCACTGATTGTTGCCCGCCAATTTTTCTCGAACATTTCATTGAGTATCAGCTCGCGCGAATAGTTGGCGCGGGCCTCCAGTTCCACCCGGTTGGGTTCGTAGGAAATGAACGAGACCAATTCGCCCGATTCCAAGGGTTGCGGTGGCAAAATGCCGGCGCGGCGCTCAATGGCCGGCTTGGCCAGCAGGTTCACCTTCTCGGAGAGCAGATACGCCATGACGTCCTGGCTGTAGGAGAAATAAACCGGTTCGGCTGCCAGGTAGGCGCGCGGGATGTTAATGGGCTTCCCCCCGTAAGGCAGGATGATTTTGTCTCCCAGGTTCCCAACGGGCTTGGCGCCCGGCAGGACATCCTCGTCCGTCACAGCAACACCATCGAACGCGAGCATGTCGAACTGCGGTGTGAAGTGAATAAACTTTGAATCCGCCCGGGACTCGTTGGGATTGAGCATCTGGAGGGCGCTGATGAGGTCGTTGTAGCGCTTGAGGGTGTTGCCGGTGTAACCGAAGGGCGTGGAGTATCCGCTGCGCATGGCGAGGTTGGGAACAGGGTTGAGCGCAACCAGAAGCCGAGGGAGGTAGGGCGGTCTTGCCGATTCCTCAAGCGCCAGCGGCTTATGCACATCGGCCTTGTCGAAAGTGCGCATCATCGGGTGGAAAACACCCAGCAAATCCACGAGAACAATCAGGATGGCCGCCGCAATCCGGTGCTTTGCACGGCGGGCAGTCATTGGCCACAGCAGCACCGCAAGGCTCAACCAGAGGAAGATCATGCTGCGGATGAGAGCGTTGGTCGCGCCGGTCATGGACTCCTTGAGAAATGCCTGATGATCGGAGGTTGCCACCGGCATGAGCCGTTCCTTGGAGGACCAGACCCATTGAATGAACTGATCCCAGTTGGATCCCGGGGCGTCGCCGTTGCGCACCAGGAACACCATAAGAGCGCCGGCGATGACCATCAGCGTCACGGCAGCCGTCAGGGCGATGCGGCGCAGTCGCTGTTGTCTGGGCTCATTGGCGTTTGAAAACAGCGCCTCAAAGCCGTAGGCGCTCAACGTGACCAGGCAAAACAGCGTGATAAGCGTGTTCTTGGAAGGACCGCGAAAGACATCGAACAAAGGAATGTATTCGTAAATCAGCGGAAACAGCGGCGTGTATTTGCCCAGCCCAATGATTAAAAATATCCCGCCGCAGGCCAGCAAAGCCACGCTTCGGCGGCGCGGGGCGGCCCCAGCGCCGGCCACGGCCAGAATCAGCGGCAACATTCCGAGATAAATCCACATTTCCCAGAACAGACTCCGGCCCCAATAACGACTGGTTGTTTCTGTCAGCGTGAAGCCCGCGAAATGCGGCGCGAGCAGGGTCAGCAGGTTCTCCGGCGGAAAGGAGAATGAACCGCAGAAGTGGATGTTCGCTGTCTGACGGAAGGATTGGCCAAGAAAATCAAGCGCGGGCAATAGTTGGACAGCACCCGCGCCAATGCCCAGCAAAATGTAAGTTCCCAGCGCGAAAATGGCCTGCCCCTCCCGGCGCGCTGTCGAGGACCCGTCGAGGATCGCCAGGCCGCTTTGAATCAGCACATACAGCAGGAAAAACAGGGAAAATATGTAAAGAAACTGGGGATAGAACGCCAAAATCATCAGCCCATAGCCAAAGGCGATGCCTGCCAAATGACGCCGCCCGCCGCCCGCCCGGTAGCGCTCCCAGAGCATCAGGATCATTGGAATGGAAATAAAAGTCAGCAGGATGTTCAGGTGCCCCGGGTAAATGCGCGAAACCATGGCACTGGAAAAACTCCAGGTTATTGCACCGCACCAGGACGCCGCGCGCCCCAAATTCAACGCCCGGAGATACCCGTAAAAGAACAGGCCCGTCAGCACAAAGGAAATGGCGACGATCCAGTTGACCGCGACACTGGCCCTGAGAAAAACAAACAGGAAGGAGAGCGGATGGAAAATGGACGCCTGCCCCTCGGCCAGAAAAGGGATTCCCAGCATGATGTGGGGATTCCACAACGGCACGATTCCAGACTTCCAGGCCTGCCCGGCAAAATAGCCAAAATGATAGTAGGCCGTAGCCCCGTCCGTGATGGGGTGCCCCAGCACCCGGCCGTCAGGCATCACCAGAATTCCCGCGAAGGGCGCCGACAGGACCAACAGCAACAGCGCCAGATGCCAGGACTTTCCGCCTTGAACGGCTGGGACGGACGGGGGCGCCGGACTTTCAGTTGCGGCGTCCGCGTTCGCCTTGGGCTTCCCGTGAGATTTGCCGGCATTGCGTGCCATTTATGCCGCCTCCTGAACTAAAACGGTGAGAACAGGAAAAGGCGGTCTCGACACGACATGCGGCTGGCGAGAAATGCAAGCGGCCGCGTTCATGGCTGTGATTTTTGGTTTCGCGCAAGGGAGAGTCAAGCCTGTTGGCCGTAAAAAGCCCGCTTGAGAATGTTTGAATTAAACTTTTTCGGCCCGGCACCGCGTTTTACACTGCGGCCATGCGCCCGACCGCTCCCGCCAACCGCGCCGAACCCATCGCCGTGTGGCTCATTGAAGACCACGACGATTGCCGGCGGATGGTCATGCGGGTCATCAACCAGATCGAGGGCATGCATTGTCCCAGGGCCTTTGCCAGTTGCGAGGAAGCGCTGGCGGCGCTGGCGCAAGGCCCGCCTCCCCGCATTGTGCTGTCGGATGTCGGACTGCCCGGCATGAACGGCATTGCCGGCATCCAGAAGATCAAGTTCCTGTCCCCGGCCACCGATGTCATCCTGCTGACCGTGTATGATGATCCGGACAAGATTTTCAGCGCCATCTGCGCCGGGGCCTCCGGATACCTGTTGAAGAATTCGTCCGAGGAAACCATTGTCAGCAGCATTCAGGAGGTGGTGCGGGGCGGCGCGCCGATGAATCCGAAGGTGGCCCGCAGGGTGCTGGACATGTTTGCCAGGTTTGCGCCGGCTTCCACGAACAACTACGGACTGACCGATCGTGAGAAGGAAATTCTGGAATTGATGGTCAAGGGGCTGATCAAAAAGGAAATTGCCGCCCAACTGGACATCAGTTTTCACACGGTGGACAACCATCTGCGCAGCATCTACGGCAAGCTGCACGTCAACACCCGCAGCGGGGCCGTCGCCAAGGCGTTGCGGGAAAAATTATTCTGAAGCTCCCTGCGAGTGACGCAAACGCGTCATTGTCTCTCGGGTTGCTTCACGGTTAATTTCATCAGGATCCATGAAACCGTCGCGGTGGCGCTCTGGCTTTATGCCGCCTGCTCTCCGCGGCCTCGAACCTGAACCAACTCCAAAAAATGAACACTCGAACCCAAAATCGATGGATGCCATCCCTGTTGATGGCCGCCGCCCTTCTGGCAACCGGCCTTGAGCTCCTCGCGGGCCAGGGACCGCAGCCGACCATTTGCAACCGCGCTTGCTGGACGGCCCGATCCAGCAGTTGCTCGACGACGATCTCCTCGCTGACGCGCGCCATCATCCATCACACCGCCAACCAGAACGATTTCAACACCACGTCCGAAAGCCAGTCCAAGGGCATGGTGCGCTCCCACCAGAACTACCACATGGACGTCAACGGCTGGTGCGACATCGGGTATCACTTTCTGGTAGACAAGCTGGGCAATATTTTTGAAGGGCGCTTCAATTCTTTAGCTGGCAGCGGCTGGCGCCAGGGCGCACACGACGGCTGCAACAGCAACAGCATGGGCTTCACCCTGATGGGCTACTTTCATTCGCCCTACAATCAGGACCCGCCTTTGGCGATGCGCAACGCGTTGTATGCCACGATTGCCTGGCGCATGCCCTCGGCGTGGTCGCCCTACGGCAGTGGCAGTTATTGCAGCGCGACGGTCGGGTTCTTGGACGGCCACCGCAAGGTCAAGTCCACCGCCTGCCCGGGCGACATTGTTTACAACAATTATGTCACCTCCAATTACAACGGCGGCGAGGCGCGCAATGACATCAACGCCCGGCGCTCCGGCGCGCCCTCCAGCACGCTCAACCGCAAAGGCATCGCCCGCACCGCCAACGGCGGCGGCTACTGGATTGTGGCTTCCGACGGCGGGGTTTTCTCCTTTGGCAATGCGATCTTTTACGGCTCGCTGCCCGGCTTGAATATTTCGGTAAACAACATCGTGGGCATCTGCGCCCGACCCCAGGGGGACGGGTATTGGCTCTACGCCTCCGACGGCGGGGTTTTCACCTTTGGCGCCGCGCCCTTCCACGGTTCCATGGGCGGCCAACCGCTAAATCAGCCCATCGTCGGCATGGCCTGCAAATCCGACGGCAACGGCTACTGGCTGGTTGGCAAGGACGGCGGCATCTTTTCCTTCAACGCGCCCTTTCACGGCTCGCTGGGTGGCGGTGGGTACACGGACATTGTGGGCATGACGGCGGCCTGGAACGCCAATAACGGATACTGGATTGTTCGCGCCAACGGCTCGGTCTATTCCTACGGCGCCACCTACTACGGCGGCGGCGAGGCGGCCAGCGGCGTGGTGGCCATCACCGGCAACAGCAACGGCACCGGTTACTGGCAAGTGCGGAACAACGGTGCCGTGTATTCCTACGGCAGCGTGAGCTACGCTGGCGGCGCCAACGAAGCGAACAAGTTTGTCGGCATGGCTCGCGGCCCGTCCAACGCCGGCTACTGGCTGTTGAAGAATGACGGCGCGGTGTTCAGCTATGGGGACGCTGGCTATTATGGCGGGGCGAACTTTTAATTCACCATAAGCTGGCTGTTGGTGATTGGAAACGCACAGGCGGAAGGCCTCCAAACCTTCCGCCTGTTCTATTTTAACCCCACCCCTCTGCGCGCTCTCCTCCAAGGGCGCACTGCCAAAACGGATCAATCAATGAGCTTCAGACCGATTGCGTCCCTGAAGGCGCATGGCGCCCTGGTTGAATTCTGGCAACAGGCGCTTGTGATTCCGTTCGATACTCCAGAAATACCGCCAGCGGCGTGACAAAAACTCCACAGCAGCGAGCAGTCCCAACAACAAAGCCACGATTCCCAACAAACAAAGCAGCAACTCATTTCCTGATTCGCTCATACCTGCAATTTAGCACTGCCCATGCCATGGGCCGGATTTTCAAAAATGAGACTCTTTTGAATCAAAACAAGGCAGAACAGCCTCAAGGAAACTAAGAAATTTCGGCAGCGGCCGAGGCTTCCCGGGTCGCCATATCCCGCTGAGGCGACCCCAGTTGAACCAGCGCCGGACGCACCAACGCACCTTGAAACTGATAACCACAGGCCAACGTGCCCAAAACCGGCCCTTCTGTTCCAGACTGCCCTTCTCGCAACTGATGACGCTCAGGGTTAAACGCCTCGCCGGAAACCGCTTCAACAGGCACCAGTCCCACGCGCCGCGCCGCGTCGTGGCAGGCATGGCGAAATTGCCCGATTTGCTCGGCCAAACGCCGGTTGCCCGACTGCACGGCGCCCTGGTGCAGGGCGTAAACATGGTCCATGATCCGCACCAGCACCTGGAGCCATTCCTCCTGGGAGCGACGCAGTTTGTCCGCCTCCAAACGCAGATGTCCTTTTTCGGTGTCGTTGGCCTTGGCCAAAAAATCCGAAAACGCCTTGGCCTCGTCGGTCATCTGACGGGCAACCTGACGGGCCGCCTCGGCGGTTTTGGCCGATTCCTCCTGCACGGCATTCCAGAGGTTGGTGGCCGAGCTGATCTGGGCTGCGACCTGCTCCAGGTTTTTTATTTTCTCAACAGTCGAGGTGAAATGCTGGGCCTCCTCAATTCGTAATTTGGTCTGAAACGGCCGCAGAAAACTCCACGCCCCGATGGCCGTGCAGAGGATGATGCCGTAAACCTCCGGCAGCGTCAGCGGCCGGTGCCCGTATTTAAAAATCAGCCAGGCCAGGCCCAAAAACACCACATCAACCAACACAAAGGGCCACCACGTCAGTCGCGCTGCGGAACGATCACGATCACTCATGGGCGCAGGGTAAAGTCCGGAACCCAAACGTCAAAGGGCAATTTCCATTGAAACCCGCAGGAATGGACGGGTGCGATGGGGAGTGGGTGAGAGAAGTGGAAGATTTTGCAGGGATAAAATCTATAAATTCAGCCATTTCCTTAAATAAAGTGAGGATGAAGGACAAAGCCATCAAACGTGTAGAGGTTACTGCGGAGGAAAAACGGCTGTTTGAACGGATGCGGCGCCACCCCGAACTGGCCAGGCGCATCCAGGAGATACTGGCCTTGGCCGAAAATACCGACGGTCCATTGAAAACGGCCGATGAAATCGAAGAGTTGCTCATCGAGGAGCTTGCCAAATTGGGCAACACCACGATGAATGAGTGGGCTGCTGTCGCTGAGGATCGCGTCAGCCAGCAACTCCAGGCTCAGGACGCGTCGGTGGGGGCGCGCAAAAAACGCTGAAGTGGTGGTGCCTGTTCGGCTTGGTTTCAGTGACAGTTCATGTTTGGTGAAGCGGCAGCGCGAACGGTGGCCAGCTTCGACTCGGCCCGGACCTGAGAGTCCGAGATGACCTCTCCGGAAAACGAACCCAACAGGAGCGGTTGAAACGGGGAAATGTCCGGAAGGTGATCCGTGCGTCGAGCGAGCGTCTGGAGGCGCCGGATGTGCCCGACAATCAAGCGCCGGTTCGCAGCGGACACCGTTATCTGAGCAATCAAATGAAGTGCCTGGGTTATCCTGGCGCCCTGCGGCGCGGCCTGCCGATCGGGAATGATTGAGTCCGGGCACCGCCATGTCCTTTATGCACGGCTCAAGAAAGCGGGCGCAGCCTGGATGAGCACCACCGCCGCCAACATGGCCCACTTACGCGTCCTCAGAGCCAACAATCA
>CALJZV010000470.1 GCA_937983475.1 uncultured Verrucomicrobiales bacterium | reverse complement strand
ATCGTAGCCGACTCGATGGACGAGCGCGGGAGTGCCGGCCAGCTCATCCTCCCCGGCAACAATCTTGGTGGCAATTTCATCGAACAGGCGGAATTGCGGCGCGGGTTCGATCCACAGCACCGCGTCGAACGATACCAAATGTTGCAATTGTTGGGGCGTTACCGAGCCGTCGAGAATGGTGCC
Source organism: uncultured Verrucomicrobiales bacterium (assembly GCA_937983475.1). Taxonomy (GTDB): domain Bacteria; phylum Verrucomicrobiota; class Verrucomicrobiia; order Limisphaerales; family JACDHS01; genus CALJZV01. The sequence continues at coordinate 13,819 of CALJZV010000470.1, read as the reverse complement.
AAACCGATGCGGCGATTCCCGGAAAAAGCGTTTTAATAGGCCGCGAGCTTTTGCTGCATCGACGGGTGCAGTGCGGGGCGCCAGCAATACACGAACATTCAGTTCCTCGTCCGGGGCACGGCGGTTGGCTGCCTGCTGCAAGGGGAAATGGATTTTGTGTTCGGGGCGGAAAGGGCCAATCCAGCGGACAAATTCAAGGGATTGAAGTTGCCCCATATCCACGGTGAAGCATCGCGCGACAAACGCATCGTCTGGCACATACCGAACCAAATCCACGCCGAGCGCGTCCAAGGCATTCTTCCATTCCGGTTGAAGACTGCCGGTAAATTGAATCAGGTGAAGACCGGAGAGGTTTTTTTCAATTTTCCTGGAGAGTCCCTTTTCCGGCCGGTCTGGGGTGGCAATGGGCTCGTTTCGCAGGCGAATAATTTTCCGTTCCTCAGCCCAAAGCAGTGGCGTCTGCAAATAAATTGCCAGCAAGCACCACACAAGCGGATGAAACAGACTGGATGATGCGCCCGGATTCACCGGCCCATCATAGCAGCGTCGGCGGGAGCGACAAGCCATCGTCTGCCTGTGAATGGAATCAGTTTTTCACTTGGACAGCAAATGTCCAACCCCATTGGGTAACGTTGGGAAAAATAAAAAATATGCGCAACAAAACACAACTCGAACTGGTCCTGCCCAAACGCCCAACCCGGCGTTTTCACAAGCCGCAAATTGTTTCAGAAACCCGGGCTCATTGGTGGTTTGAGCAGATGCGCCGGGCTGTGGAGGGGGCTGTCGAGTGGCCCTCCCAGCCTCCATCCAAGGCCGGCGCGTGACCGCTTTGCGAGAGCAATGCGGCGCATTGGCTTCAGGGAGAAAGACGTTCTATGAGCCAAGAGCCGTCCCGTTGGCGGGTGTAGCGCATTCGGTCGTGCAACCGGTTGGGGCGGCCTTGCCAGAATTCAATGCGCACGGGCGCAATAACGAACCCGCCCCAGTGTGGAGGGCGCGGGATATCATCACCGGGAAATTTCTGCCGCATGGAGTGAAGCTGGTCTTCCAGCCATTTCAGATTGGGGATGGATTCGCTTTGCCTTGATGCCCACGCCGCGAGGCGACTGCCGATGGGGCGGCTTTTGAAGTAAGCGTCGGATTCGGCATCCGTGACTTTTTCAACGGTTCCGGTCAGGCATACCTGCCGTTCCAGTTCCCGCCAGAATACCGTGAGAGCGGCTCGTGGGTTTTGCGTCAGTTCATGCCCTTTGCGGCTGTTGTAGTTGGTGAAGAAAATGAAACCGCGCTCATCCACGCCCTTGAGAAGCACGGTCCGGGACGATGGCGCACCGGTGCAATCGGCGGTGGCAAGCGTGACGGCGTTGGGTTCTGCCACGTCGCTGGTGATGGCGTCGTCGAACCATTTTTTGAATTGATGGATGGGGTCCGGGAGCAGGTCGCGCTTGCGCAATCCGGCCAGGGTGTATTCGCGTCTGAGGTCGGACAATGACATTATTTTCCTCCTGCCCATTTGGGCTGCTGCTTTAAATGGTAAAGCATCTCCCCGGCCTTGGGCACATGCAAAATGCCCTCGTCTTCCCGGTTGGCAAACTCCTCGGCGCGGATGGTTTTTGGATCGCGGTAACCGAGGTTGATTTTTCGGCAAACCTCCTCGGGAATGGCCGTGGCCAGAGTGACTTTCGCTCGGCAAGTCTCCACGCCATTTTCAAATGTGCCAATGCCCCGGACATGCGAGGAGTGGGCGATCACGCCCCAGGGATAATCCTTAAACTTGTCCCACTGCTTGAGAAAATAGTCACGGCAGTGATAGCCGACTTCCATGATGGTTTTGCGGTGGCTGACGCAGACCTCCGAGACATGTGGGGCGTAGATGATTAATTCACCGCCGTCAGCCAGCACCGGTTCGAGCTTGTACATGCACTTTCCAGCGGTCCAAATCTCGTCATACATGGCAGGCGCGCACGAGAGGATGGTGTGGAAGGGCTTGTCCTTGTAGAGAATGTGTCGCTGGCGAGAAAGCTCGCTGGCCTGGTCCCAAGCCGACTCCGGCGTTCCAGCAAACACGCCAGCCAGTGCCTTGCCGTCCACCACCAGCGCAAAGCAGAGCTTGGGCACGCTTACCATAGAGCCGGCCTTGTCCACAACGGCGCGAACGGGGGTCCACTTGTTGCCGATGATCATCGGGTTGGTGACGACCGCGCCGAGCCAGTGGAAGAAATTGAGAATTTTTGGCCCGCCGATGCCGGGAAAAAGATATTTGTTGCCTCCGGAGAATCCAACCACCTCATGCGGGAACACCGGGCCGATGATGATGATCTGATCGTAGTCGAACACCAGTTTGTTGATTTCCACGGGCACATCCATCGCAAAGAGGCCGCCGGAGAGTTTTTTAATTTCCTCTGAGGAAATTGTGCCAACGTGGCGAAGGGCATCTGGATTGTCCCAGGCGTGGTTGAAGAAGCGGACTTTCCTGTATTTTTCACGGCGCTCGGCCTCGGAGATTTCCAGCCGCCCGCAGATGGCCGCCTCGCTCATGGGCTGATGTGTTCCCAGCGCGATGAGAACGTCCAGGTTTTTCGCCACATCGCCGATCTGGTTGAACAGGGTTTGGAACATCAGGCCGATGGGCGCGGTGCGCGTGCCGTCGGGAATGACCAGCAGGATTTTCTTGTCGCGGTAGTCCTTTATCGGGCAGGCGGAGGCGACAATTTCGGAGACGTTTTCTTTTGAAACCGGTTTCATTTCTTAATGACGATGATGAGTCGTTCGCCTTTTTTCAACAACTCAAGAACGGAAGAAAGGCGAGGCTCAATTAACTCACGAAGGCGAGACCGATTTGGAGCAGTTCCCGATGCGCAGGCAAAACACCTTCGGACCTGTTTCAAATCGTTTGGCTCAGGAACCCGCCGTCCACGCGGATGTCGGTGCCGGTGACAAAGCTGCTTGCCTTGGTGCTGGCCAGGAATATGGCGGCACCGACCAGTTCGTCGGCCTCGCCAAAACGGCCCATAGGCGTGTGAGAGAGGATTTGGCGGGCTCGGGCCGTTGGTGAACCGTCCTCGTTGTAAAGCAGGCGACGGTTTTGTTCGGCGGGAAAGAACCCGGGCGTGATGGAATTGACGCGCACATTGGCGGGCGCCCACTCGCGGGAGAGAAATTGGGTCAGGCTCAGCACGGCGGCCTTGGCGGCGGAATAGGCGACTACTCGGGAGAGGGGAATGTGCGCGGAGACGCTTGCCACGTTGATGACGCTGCCTCGCTTGCGCTCGACCATGCCGGGGGCGAACTCCTGGCAGGGAAGCAGCACGCCTCCAACAAGGTTTAGGTCGAAATTCGCCTGCCAGTCGGTCAAGGCGATGCTTTCAAACTTCATGTCACCGGTGACGGTGACTTTGGGGTCATTGCCCCCGGCGGCGTTGACGAGAATGGTCGGCGCGCCGAGGGAGGCTTTTATTTCCTCATGAGCGTGTTTCAGGCTGTCGCGGGAGACGGCATCGGCGGAAACGAATTTTGCCACGCCGCCAGCCTTGTGGATGGTGCAGGCACGGGCTTCACCGCGTTCGGCATTGCGTCCGAGAATGGCGACCTTGGCCCCGGCGGCGGCCAGCCCTTCGGCAAGCTTTCCACCAAGCACCCCGGTTGCGCCGATCACCACGGCGACGTCATTGGAGAGGTCAAACAGTTTCATTTTTCTATGGGATGAATCTTTGAGGAGGAGAGTGCTTTTTAGAAAGTAAATTATGGGAGTGGCGTGGTGTTCCCATCTCTACTATGGCATGGGTTTTGACGATGCGGGATGATCTGGGGAGTTGGGCGGAAACAATGGCTGATGTGTCTAAAAATAGCTGGATGCGCTGCCTTTATTCGCCAGCAATTCTCGCGGGTTTGGCTGATGACGGCAGTCAAACTTGGATTTTAGAAGCCGTCAAAACTGGAAAATTCCTTGTGAGTTAAAGCAACGGGAAGTCGGCAATTCCTCAGGATTTTTTCCGGAACACCTGTGATGGATCTGCCAAATTCAGTGAAGACAAATCCAACCCCTCGTCGGGTGAGCGTTCTCGAGCCTTGTTCAGTTGGTCTCCAATTCGTCCTATGGTGCCTGTGGAGTAATATTTGATCACGCCGACGCTGATTTGCGCTCGGAAAATCACCGCTAAAAGGCATTGGCCATCAATGCTGTGGAGCAGCAGGCTGTAGCTCTCGCCTTGTTGATACACAGAGCTGAAGTTGGTTTCGCTAACCAATCCCGCCATCGCTTGGGTGGCTGCGAAAGAGGCGGAAGCCAGCGCCCCGATGGTAGTGTAGTCGAAACCTTCGACTTTTCCTTGTTGGGCAATCAGGAAGCCGCCTATGTCCAGCAACATGGCTGCAGTGGCTTCGCTCTTGGTGACCAAATCGCCAAGAGCGGATTCAATTTCCTGAATATCCTCCTCAATGAACTGCGGCAGTGAAAACATATTTACGACAAGGGTTTGCGTCCGCTTTCATTGATGAATTTGTTTAAAAGCAGACGAGTAATCATGTTGAGGGTTTCGAAGACGCCTTCGCTGTTTGAAGCGCTGGCCGTGAACGTGGGCACCTGTATTTCCCTGTTGTTAAGCAGAAAATCCATGTATTCCACCGGAGCGACATTGGGCAAATCTCGTTTATTGTATTGAATAACGTAGGGGATGTCATTCAGGTTCATCTTAAGGCTCTTTAAATTATCCAAAAGATTTTGAAAGCTTTCCACATTTTCGGCCATTTTTTCGTACTGCGAATCGGCGACAAATACAATGCCATCCACGCCACGCAGCACCAACTGGCGGGTTGTGTTGTAAATCACCTGCCCGGGCACCGTATAAAGTTGAAACTTGGTTTTGAAACCTTTGATGGCCATTGCCTCAATGGGCAGGAAATCGAAAAAGAGGGTGCGGTCCGAACTGGTTGCCAAGGACACCATTTTCCCTTTGTGCTCAGGTGTCGCGACCTTCACATTGGCGTGAACTTGTTCCAAGTTGGTGGTCTTTCCGCACTTTCCAGGACCGTAGTAAACAATCTTGACCTGAAGTTCTTTTGTCGCTTGGTTGATGATTGCCATAGTTTTATCGGTTTTTCTTCCCCATCTCATCGACGATGACTTTGATTAAAGAAGAAGGGAAAGTTTCGCCTGCCCTGCCAATGGCAGCAAAATAGATGTGCCCCAGTCTGGCGACATGCCAGGGCACTTTTTGAAACTCGATCGTCAGGCTGGTGACGTCGCCCACCTGTAGTTCTTTTCCATACTGGTTCATACGTCCAAATATTTGAGGCAGAAATGCCGCCGTGGTTTCTGACTTGAGCGGAGACGGCACTTGCCCGGCGACCAGCAAGCCGTCGCTGGTGGCAATTAGTGCGCCGGACATGCCCTTCAATGCGCTGGTTTTTTGAACAATTTCGTTCGGAGACCATTCCTTTTTGTCAGCTTGACCAAATATTTCTCCCATGGTTTCGGGTGCTTTTGTCGCAGCGGGAGTGGGAGATGGCGTTGGCGTTGCGGGCTTGGGTATTGGAGCCGCAACAGGAAGCGGAGCAATCGGTTTGATTGGCGCAGGGGCCGGACCGGGTGCAGGAGGCTTTGGCAACGATTGCGAAGGTGCTGAAACCGGTGGTTTGGGCAATGCGGGAGACGGTATTGGCGCAGACGGTTTGGGAACGGGAACAGATTGTTTTTCAGCCGGTTTTGGGGCCGGAGGCACAACTGTTTGTGTAGGCGAAGCCACGGGAGATGGAGCAGAAGCAGGCGGATTTTGGGCTGGAACAGAACCCGCCGGCGGCGTATTCGCCAGTTCTTTTCCGGCCAGCATGCCGGGTGTGAAAACATCGGGAATATTTTCTCCGATGGAAACTTTCTTTTGGGGACGCGTCGGTCGGTGCTGTGAAATGAACAGCGGAGCCACGATTTTAAGGGGAAGCTCCAGTGAAATTTCAGCGTTGGAGGATCCTCCATGGGGTTTGGGTTGCAGCCAAGCGCCGATGTCCTTCCATTGGAAAATAATTTTTCCAGACTTTAAGGCGGCCTCAAGCTCGTTCATCGGCAGGTTCACCGTGGAACCGGCCAAGTCACCCTTTTTAATTTCATCCAAAATTGCCTCAGGCCATTTGTCACATAAAGATGCCAAAGGAACGGGCAACACATCCCCAGAGGGAGCAGGTTCCTTGTGGGGAAACTGCTGGCCGGCTGAAACTGCTTTGGCTGGAGCGGGGGAGGGAGTTGGCGCTGCGGGTGCTGCGGCTGGCGGAGGCGCCGGCATTTTAATGGGTGCTGGCGCATTTGCCGCACGTGGCGGTGGCGCTTTTGGAGCCGCAGTAACCGAAGGCATGCTGGCTGGGACAGACGGGGTTTGGGTGGCCTGAGCAGGAATTGGAGCCGGAGTGGGTGCTGAAGGCGGAACTGTTTTTGTGGCTGACTGCGCCTGTCCTTGTGGGCCAAAAAGATTTCCAACTTCAGGGGGCGCATCAAGCACTTTTTGCGGCTGGCGTCGCGTCAGCAACGCTGGGTTGATGCGTGAAAGTATTTCCGGCAATGGCAAATCCACAATGGTTTCATCCTGGCTGGCCACCTCAAGAAAGGTTCCTGGAGGCGAAGCCTCCCTCAACTCGCCAAAGGGTAACTTCACTTGGCCAGAGGGCAATTGGCCGATGATTTTTCTCAATGGCAATGCCACGTCACCACTTCCTGGAGATTTAACCAATGCCGCCAATGACGCCGGCAATCGGCTCAGCACGACCTTCAATGGCAACGCCACCACTTCTTCGGATCCGGTTGCCTTGGGTGCTGCTGACGCTACGGGTGCAGCGGCGGGCGACGGCGGACGAGTTGGTGCCGCTGACGCAGGCGGCTTGGAGGCTGGCGGTGCCGCAGGGGGCGGAGCGGCAGTTTTGAGCTTTGCAGGAGGAGCTTTATGCGCAGTTTTGGATGAGGCGGGTGGTGGTGGCGGTGGAGGCTGACTGGTCGCCTTGGATGACGGGGCCTCTGGAGGGCGCTTAAATTTGCTCGCGAAAAAATTCTTAATTTGGCTGAACATTTTTTCTAGATTTTCCAAATAGTGTCAAAACGCCATGTTGTCGTCGATAGGAATTTAGCGCGCTTGCTTTTCACGTCTAAAAGGTTTTCATTGTGACCGCAACGAAATAATTTTTCATGTCAGCGCGCCCCAAAATTCTGCTTCTGGATGATGAGCAGGACCTTCTTGAAATGTATCGCGATCTGCTGGCTCAACTTCCCAGTCAGCCGGAGATTCATTTGGCTAACTCTGGCGCCCGCGCTTTGGCGCTACTGGAGGCGGAGTCTTTTACGCTGCTGATTTCCGACTTGAAAATGCCCAAAATGGACGGCCTCCAGGTGTTGTCCATTGTGCGCAGCCGGTTTCCGGATCTTCGCGTGGTGGTGATGACCTCCATGCTTGACGAACAATACCGCACGCGGGCTTATGCAATGGGGGTTGACTTGTTCTGGGTCAAACCAACCAATCCCGAGGAGATCAAAATGTTTCAGGATTGCATTGCGGCGCTTCTAGTGCGAGACACCCAAAGCGGATTCCGAGGTGTTCAAAGCAAAAGTTTGGTGGATTTAATACAACTGGAATGCCTGTCCTCCAACTCCTCAGTGTTGAAAGTTGTCAATGGGCCAAAAGAAGGCCGCGTCTGGATACATGACGGGGAGATTATTGACGCGGCGGTGGGTGAGCTGAATGGCACGAACGCCTTCAAAGATATTTCTTCCTGGCGAACCGGGGCGTTTGAGATTCTCCCGCCGGAACCGGAGCGTCAGCGGACCATTTTTGAAAATTACCAAGGGTTGTTATTAGACACGGCTCAAACCTTGGACGAAACCCAAGGTGCCGAGAAGAAGGATGGTGAGCAATCTGACGAACAAATGCCTTTACTGGCTGCATTGGGGAGGATCGAGGGCGTGGAATTTGTGCTGGAGATTTCCCTTGGAGAGAATGCAAATGTCGAAAGTTGGGGCATCAATAAAGCGGAACCCTTGGTCCAGTGGACCCGAGACGTTTTGCTGGGATTTTCTCAACTTGGTGAAAAGTTGCGCGTTGGCCAGCCGACTGCTGTGCGCGGCATTGGATGGCAGGGGCATCTGGCCATATTAAGCGAGAATCAAAAGGCACTATGTGCAGGGTTGCGAAAGGCGCTGGCTGCGGAGGATGTGGCTGAATCCATGAACAAAATAAAAAGCCAATGGCGCTGATTAATTTATTCAATAAGCGGCAGGAAGAAAACACCGGCCATTTGACCCGACTTCATTCAGGCAGTTTTACAGTGGATGCCGAGGGTCGCGTGATTGCCAGTACTCTGCCGCGCTCGTTTCCTGAAATCCATGTTCAGCGAATCGGCGAGCAGGTGCTGAACGCTTTTCGGGGGGCTCGCCACGCCCAAATGCCTCTGTCGGAACTGGTCGTTAATTACCCGGCTTTCAAAATCACCGCGCGGGAGATGCGGGGCGGGGCAATTATTTTCCTTGCGCCTGAAAGCACCTGAGCCACAAATCGTTTTATGCGGAACAAAAAACTGGATGAGCTTGTGATCCAAATGGAGAACTATTTGGAATGCTGGAAGCAGTTCAATTACTTCATCAACCTTGCCCGCACCAAAAAGTTCTCCGCCGAGGACGAAAACCAGTTCCTGGAGGTCAAAAGTGTCATCGCCCGAGAGCTGGAACTGATTCTAGCCTCTATCGAGACCACTACGCCGGCCAAGGAGGATGTCCTAAACCTTATTTCCAGTGCACCGTCCATCCGATATTTAAGCGAAATGCCAGAGGGCTCCCTCCGCGGAGTGGAAAACCAGTGGCACAAGGTGTTCATCGGTTTTCAATCGCTTTTGGGACAGCTTAATGTTCAGCAGAAACAAATGGAAAGCGAGTCCCGGTTTTCATCCCTTTTCGGGCGAAAAAAATAAACCCGCGCGCCGGCCCATTTCGGCACCTTTTTACCTACACTCATGCCCGATTGGCTTGCTGTCGTCCTGCTTGGAGTCATCGAGGGAATCACTGAATTTATTCCCATCTCCTCCACCGGCCATTTGCTCATCGCCGAACGATGGCTGCCTCGGCAAAGCGATTTGTTCAATGTTGTTATTCAAAGCGGCGCGGTCATTGCCGTGCTGCCGCTGTTCGCTGGGCGTGTCAACCAAGTGCTGTTTCACTGGCGGGAACGCGCCACTCAGGTATTGATCGCCAAAATTTTCGTTGCCTTCGCCATCACCGGCGCGGGGGGAGTAATTCTTGAGAAAAACAATTTTCAACTGCCTGAGCAGGTCGCGCCCGTGGCGATTGCTCTCATCGTGGGCGGCATCCTTTTTATCGCTGTCGAAGCATGGTTGAAGGGAAGGCCAGTCTCAAACGAAGTCACTTGGATCGTGGCAATTGCCGTTGGCGTGGGCCAGTTGATGGCGGCCATTTTCCCGGGAGCGTCGCGTTCCGGCACCACCATTTTGGTTGCCATGGTGTTGGGGCTTAGCCGAACCTCCGCCACGGAATTCTCGTTTCTTGTGGGCATCCCCACCATGTTGGCCGCGGGCGGCCTCAAAATTTTCAAGGCCATTTACTCGCCGCCACCGGGAGCAGTCCCCGAAAATTGGTCATTGCTGGCATTGGCCACCGTGGTTTCTGCCGTAATCTCCTTCATCGCGGTGAAATGGCTTTTGCGTTACGTGCAAAGCCATACCTTCACGGGTTTTGGCTGGTATCGCATTGGTCTGGGCGCTTTAATCCTGCTTCTGGTCACCGATTGAGTTCGTTTCGCCTATGCATTGCCTGCGTTTATTTTTAACCATCATTTTTCTGGCGTGGAATGTCTCTTCTGCCAACGCCGCGCCGCAACGCCCCAACATCATTTTGATTGTCGCCGATGATCAGGGATATCGCGACCTGGGCTGTTTTGATGGCGAGGAAATAAAAACGCCGAACCTCGACCGCATCGCGAAGGATGGAGTTCGCGCAACTAGTTTTTACGTCACTTGGCCCGCTTGCACGCCCTCGCGTTCCAGCATTCTGACCGGGCGTTATCCCCAGCGGAACGGGCTTTACGACATGATTCGCAATGACATGGTCAACTATGGCCATCGCTATTCCGAAGTCGAATACGCCCTGTCGCCGGAAATGACCCTTGGCATGGACCTGCGGGAAATCACCATCGGCCAAGTGCTTCAAAAGGCCGGTTACACCACCGGAGTGGTGGGCAAATGGGATGGTGGCCAGGCCAGGCGGTATCTTCCGCTTCAGCGCGGCTTTGATTTCTTCTACGGCTTCGCCAACACAGGAATTGATTACTGGACGCATGAGCGCTACGGCATCCATTCCATGTTCCGCGGCAATCAGCGGACCAAGGAGGACCAGGGCCAGTATGCGACGGATGTTTTTCGTCGGGAGGCCATGCGGTTCATTCAGGACAATCATCGCAAGCCGTTTTTCCTCTACCTGCCGTTCAACGCGCCTCACAGCGCCTCCAATTTGGAAAAGGATTCCTGGCAGGTGCCGGAAAAGTATCTGAAGTTGTATTCAGAGCCCAAATCCAAACGCGAGGAAATCCGCGTTAAATACATGGCCATGGTCACCTGCATGGATGAGGCCATCGGCGCGATTCTCGATCAATTAAAAGAGCTGGGCGTGGACAACAATACTTTGGTGATGTTCTTCTCCGACAACGGCGGCGGCGGCGCGGCCAACAATCATCCGTTGCGAGGCGCCAAGGGCGACATGTGGGAAGGCGGCATTCGCGTTCCCTTCATTGCCCGATGGCCCGGAGTCATTCCGGCGGGAACCGTCACCGATGAGTTCATTACCGCTTTGGAGTTATTCCCGATGTTCGTCAACGCGGCGAAGGCTCGCCTGCCAAAGGGAGTTCATTACGACGGCTTTGACATGCTGCCAGTGCTGCAAGGCAAGACCAAATCTTCCCGCTTGGAAATGTTTTGGGAGCGCCGGTTGGATCGCGCTGCGCGTGTCGGGCAATTCAAGTGGGTCCAAGCCGGCAAAGGCGGCGGGTTGTTTGACCTCTCCAAGGACATTGGTGAAAAAAACGATCTGTCGGCGGAAAAGCCTGAGGTGCTCGCCATGCTCAAGGCCCGGTTTGAGTCATGGAAAAATGAAATGGACGCCGCCGAGCCTCGCGGGCCGTTTCGTGATTACTGATTTGCTGCGATGATCGCCCGCGTTACGCTGGAACTCTCTTTGCGGCGCGAATTCGATTACGCCATTCCGCCTCATCTGGCCGGCCAGGTAGAGGTCGGCACCCGCGTCAAGGTGCCTTTCGGGCACCGCGAAGTCATGGGCTGCGTCACCGCGTTGCTTGAGCAATCCCCGCATACCAATCTGCGGGCCATCGTCAAAGTCATCGGGCGCCAGTCGCTCGTCACGCCAAAGATTCTCAAGCTCGCCCGCTGGATTGCCGATTACTACTGCTGCACGCCGGAAGTCGCGCTCAAGAGCGTGTTGCCGGAGTCGGTGCGCCGCGAAAAGGAGGGCTGGAAAGAGCAACTTTTTGTCAGCCTGTTGCCTCCGCCCGATCCCTTGCCGAAGCTCACCCAGCGGCAGGAGGAAATTCTTTTAATTATCCAGCAGCGAAAGGAACTGCCGCTTCAGGAACTGCTTCATTTGGCCGAAACCACCGCCGAAACGGTTCGTCGTTTGGAGGACAAGAATCTTATCACCATTGCGCCCAGAATTTCCGAGCGTGACCCTTACGCGAGGGAAAGCATTCTCCCCACCCAACCGTTGGCGTTGAACTCAGAGCAGCAGCACGCGTTGGGCCAGATCAAATCCGCGATGGTGTCGCCCCAGCAAGTGTCCCGCGTTTTCCTCCTGCATGGCGTCACCGGGAGCGGCAAGACCGAAGTGTATTTGCAGGCCATCGATCACGCATTGTCACAGGGCAGGGGAGCGATCGTGCTGGTGCCCGAAATTTCCCTCACGCCGCAGACCGTTGAGCGCTTCAAGGCGCGCTTCAGTTCCGGTCCGCGCCAGACGCTCGTCGCCGTGTTGCACAGTCATTTGAGCAGCGGCGAGCGGCATGATGAATGGCACAAAATCCGGCAGGGCCGCGCTCGGATTGTCATTGGCGCGCGCTCGGCCATTTTCGCGCCCGTGGACCCGCTGGGGCTCATCATTGTAGACGAGGAACACGAGCATTCCTATAAACAGGAAGAAGCCCCGCGCTACAACGCGCGCGATGTGGCTGTGGTGCGTGGGCGTATGGAGAATGCCGTTGTCGTGCTCGGTTCGGCCACGCCGTCACTCGAAAGTTTTTATAATTCGCAGAGCGGCAAATACGCGCTGCTGGAACTGCCCCATCGCGCCGACGACAAGAAAATGCCGCTGATCAAGGTCATTGACATGCGCCAGGCGGCGCGGAAAGAGAAAGGGCCGCCCATATTTTCTCCGCAGTTGAAGGAGGCCATCACGCAGCGGTTGGAGAAAAAAGAGCAGGTTATTCTCTTCCTCAACCGCCGTGGTTACGCCACGTCGCTGCAATGCCCGCTTTGCGGTTACGTGGCCGAATGCCCCAATTGCAGCGTGTCGATGACCTTCCATCGGCAGGCCCAGAAAATTGCCTGCCACATTTGCGGCCACGAGGAGCGAGCCCCGGCGGTCTGCCCCAAAGAAACCTGCCGCAATCCCGGCATTCGTTACGCCGGCCTGGGCACCGAGAAAGTCGAGTCCACCTTGGCGAAGCTCTTTCCTCACGCCCAGATTCGCCGCATGGATTCCGACACGCTCAAGCGCAAGGAGGATTACCGGAACATTCTCGGCGACTTCAAGCGCGGAAAAATTGATATTCTTGTCGGCACCCAAATGATTGCCAAGGGGCTTCATTTTCCCAACGTCACGCTCGTCGGTATCATCTACGCGGACCTGAGCCTGCATCTGCCTGATTTCCGCGCCAGCGAGCGCACCTTTCAACTGCTCACGCAGGTGGCCGGGCGCGCCGGACGCGGCGATGTCGAGGGCGAGGTCTTCGTGCAGGCGTTCACGCCGTTTCATCCTGCCATTCAATATGCGCGCCGCCACGATTACGCGGGTTTCTACGAGCAGGAAATCGAGTTCCGCCAGCAGTTGAAGTATCCGCCGTTGAGCCGCGTCGGCCTGCTGACGCTCAAAGGGCGCAACGAGGAGAAGGTCAAGTTCACCGCCGATTATGTGAAAGGCGAACTGGAAAAATCCTTCGGTGAAATAAAAGACCTCGTGTTGGCTGGCCCCGCGCCCGCGCCCTTGGCCCGCGCCGAGACGCATTACCGCTACCAGATTATGCTGCGCACCCGCCACATGCCGCGCCTGAGCCAATTACTCGCCGAAATGACCGCCCGCATGACGCTGCCCGAGGAGGTTTGGTTGACCGTGGACGTGGACCCGGTGAATTTGTTTTGATCACTGAGTCCAGAGTTCAGCAACACGCCAGGTTCAAATCTGATTTCGCCTTTTTTGGATTAGTTGAAGGCGCTCCTCAGCCAATTCTCCGGCGATGGTTGAACAATCCTCGTCTGTGAGTTCTTGGGCGTATAGGCGGGTCAGTCGTTTTTGGTGTCCGCCCCAGGAAACTGAGTAATTCAGGGGCTCGAATTGGAATTCAATTTGAGCCCGGTCGCCAAACGTATTTGTTCCGGAAAATTTGAAGTGATTCCAATTAAAAATAATATGAGCCGAGCTTGGATTTGATTGAGAGCGGCATTTTTCCATGAAATACGAGACGATGTTGGATGTAGACTTTTCTTCTACGGAATACCCGATTCCCCTAATTGAAACGGAACCCGTTTGCGACAAATACATTTCATCAAATTGCCCTAG
>CALJZV010000469.1 GCA_937983475.1 uncultured Verrucomicrobiales bacterium | reverse complement strand
CAGGCCTCGCGCGCGTCGGCGAGGAGGCCTTCGAGCCGTGTGAGCGGGGCGTTGGGGTGGGCGCTGGCCAGGCTGGCCGGCAGCAACAGGAGCGCGGCTGCGGTTTTCCAGCGGTTGAGTCTGATGGAGTTGGAATGGGTTGGGCGATGGGTCGTTTGTGTTTGTGTCATAAATTGATGTCAGGGTTAAAGGTTGAACGATGAAGAGGGTCTGGACTGATGCGGTTGGATGGAACAACTGCGGCCATTCGGAGACGCGACGGTTGCACGCGCGGAACCCAAAAACGCGGAGTGCAGGGACGCGGTTTGTGAAACTCACCAAAACACAAGGCGCGCCCGGTTGAGGCGCGCGTCTCCGAATGGCCGCAGCAGGTCAGCGGCGATTGGCTTTGCTTTTTTTCCGTCCGGTTTTTTCCAGGAAGAAGAGGTGCAGTCCGCCCCACAGGCCGAAGGTTGTGCCCGTGGCGCACAGCAGGAACAAGCCCACCGGATACCTCTGGGGTTTGCGCGTTCCCAACTGGACCGGCGCCGCGGAGTTGTCCTCGCCGTAAACAATCTGGCGCGCCCGTTGCGTCCGCCCCATTTCCAGCGATTGCATGCTCAAATAGAGGCCCAGACTGAAGGAGTACAGGCCCACAATGATGAGCAGGGCGGCAAAGACCGGTTTCACGCAAATATAAATTGTTCAGCACGCAAGCGGTTCTCGGAATGGCCAGCCGTCATTTCATTTCGGCGGCGGACCGGGTTTCAGGAAAAAAGAATCTCCTCTTTGCGCGCAGTTTTCCGACAGGAATTCTGCTTAAGAGGCCGATGGAGAATCAAGAAGGGAAAAGGCGAGGCGGACCGCGGCCCAAAGCGGGCGGGGTGTCTCTGCCGATGAGCGCGGAAACGGGCGGCAAGCCCGGTGGAGACAAAGCATTGCCGGAAGCGGCTTCGGCCTGAATGACGGCCATGGAGAAAATAAACGAGTCATGGGACGTGGCGGAGGCGTGCCCGTTCAGGCCGGACCGGGCGCGAACTGGATTCGAGGCACCCAACTCGGCATGGTGCTGGGCGGCCTGGGCGGCCACGTAAACGAGCTTGGCGTCGGAGTGATGGTGCTGTAGCGACTCCGTTTCGGGGGAGGCCACCATCAATTGGACGAAAAAAAACAGATTCAGAAGGCAGAGAGCCGCAAAGCTTTTGGCGGTATGAGAACGCAGATTCATCGGGCCTTCAGGGATTGACTGCACAATAGGCAACGCGCCACGGCACAGACAAGTTTTAATTTCCGCAAAGTAAAATATTTCCCAAATCAGATTGCCGTGATGCTGATGTGGTGGCGCTTGGCGAGGCCCTCGACCGTTTCCTGTTCGAGCAGGAGGGTGGTTTCCGCCTCAAAGGCCAGCGCGGCGACGCCCGCGTCGCGGCAGGTTTCCACCGTGGTGGGGCCGATGCAGGGGATGTCAAACCGCATGTCATGGCTTGCCTTGGCGACCTTGACGGCGACGGCTTCGCCGTTTTTACCGGCCAGTTCGCCGCCGCGCCGCAGGCAGCGGTCGGTGCCCTCGAATCCTTCCACCGCGAGCACGGTGCCGTTTTTGACCACGACCAATTGTCCGATTTCCAGGCGGGAAATTTCCTTGGCGATGCGGAAGCCATACGCCACGTCGGCCTGCTGCTCTGCGGTGAGCTTTGGGCCAATTAAAAAACCGCGTCCGGGCATGAGCGGCCTGAGCCAGGGGGTGGCCTCGATCAGCTCGACGCCGTCCTTTTTCATTTCCTCGGCAATGGCGCCAAAGAGCGAGTGGGCGTTTTTTTCTTTTACCCGCATGAGCAGCGACAGGGCGCGCAGATCGGGCCGCAGGTCAAACAGGTTTTTGGGCGCGATCTGCCCGGCCATCACGCATTGAGTGACGCTGCGGTCCACAAAGGCGCCAATCATCTTGGAAAGCTGTCCCACTTTGAGCCACACGATGTCATCCACCAGCGAGGCTAGTTGGGGATCGGTTTCGTTCTCGAAGGCCACGGCGACGATGCGCTGCACGCCCATGGACCGCGCCTGCCGCGCCAGCATTAGCGGCAGCGATCGGCTGCCGGCAATCAGGCCCAGGGATTGTATTGGATGCGTCATAACAAGGAGACGAGAGACGGCCAGCGCGGGAGGTGCTCCCTGGTTGGCATCGGGTTTTCCCTGAATCCTTTTATTGCTAATCGCCTATGCATGCCTTTATAATGCCGCGCATTCAACCAGACATCCTATGGACCCCGCAAGCCCCAGCCCCATGGCGGACGTGTCCCGCGCCATTGCTGCGACACAGCCTGTCCAGAATGCGACTGGGGTGCCGGTTGAATCTGCTTCCTGCAATCTTGGATCTTCGCTGACTTCAGGCTTGGTGGACAAAGCCTACCGTTCCCTGGTGGACGCGCTCCCGCAGCCGGTGTTTTTCAAGAACTGCGACTCTGTGTTTGTCTATGTCAACGCGGCCATGGCTGCAAAAATGAATCGCCAGCCCGAGGAAATCATTGGGCGGACCGATCATGATTTTTTTCCCAGGGAACTGGCCGACAAATATCGGCAGGATGACCGGCGAGTCATGGCGTCGGGTCGACCGCAGAAGATCGAAGAAAGTTTTTCCACGCCGGGCGGCGACGTGGTTATCGAGGTGGTCAAGTCGCCGATTCTCAGTGATACCGGGGAGGTGGCCGGTCTGATGGGGGTGTTCATTGATGTGACCGAGCGGAAGCAGGCGATGGATGTGATGCGGCGCTCCGAGGAGGAGTTGCGGCGCGTATGGGAGGATTCGCTCGACGGCATGCGGATCACCGACGAGGAGGGGATCGTTTTGCGCGTCAACAGCGCCTATTGCCGGATGGTGCGTAAGACGGCCGCCGAGATGGTGGGCCGGCCGTTTTCGGTGATATATGAAACCGACCAGCCCATGCAGATTCTCGATCGGCACCGAAAGCGGTTTGCCGAGCGGAACGTGGAGCCGATGTTTGAGCGGGAACTGCTGTTGTGGAACGGCGAGAAGGTCTGGTTCGAACTGTCCAACTCGTTTCTGGAGGTGCCGGGCCAGAAGCCGCACCTGCTGAGCATATTCCGGGACATCTCGGAGCGCAAAATTGCCGAGGAGCAGTCGCGCGAGTTTGCGGCACGGTTGGAGCGCAGCAACCGGGAACTGCAGGATTTCGCCTACGTGGCGTCGCATGATTTGCAGGAGCCACTGCGGAAGATCGCCGTGTTCAGCGACCGGCTTCGGAGCAAACACGGGCAGGGCATGTGCGAGGAGGCGCGGGATTATTTGGACCGGATGCAGAAAGCGGCCTTGCGGATGCAGGCGTTGATCACCGATCTGCTGATGTTTTCGCGGGTGGGCACCAAATTCCAGCCTTTTGCGCGTGTGGACCTGAACACCGTGACTCGGGAGGTGGCTCAGGATCTGGAGGGCTTGTTGGAGCAGACCGGCGGGCAAATTGAGACAGGCCCGCTCCCGGTCATCGAGGCTGAGCCGCTGCACATGCGCCAGTTGCTGCAGAACCTGGTCGCCAACGCCCTCAAATTTCGCAAACCCGAGGTCAAACCGGTGGTTCGCATCGAGGCCTTCACCTTCAAGGAATTTGCCAGCGGCAACCACGGCACGCGGGAGATGATGCAGTTGATTGTCAGCGACAACGGCATCGGCTTCGACGAGAAGTACCTTGACCGGATTTTCCAGGTGTTCCAGCGGTTGCACAATCGTGCCGCCTACGAAGGAACCGGCATGGGATTAGCTATCGCTAGGAAAATTGTGGAACATCACAAAGGCCAGATTACCGCCAAGAGCAAGCCCGGCGAGGGCGCCACGTTCATTGTTATATTGCCCGTCAAACAACTTATTGCCGCTCACACATGACACCCCTTATGAAAGACCCAGGAAAAGCCATCACAATCATCATGGCCGACGACGACCCCGACGATCGCGAGTTGGCGCGCGAAGCCTTTGAGGAATGCCGGCTGGCCAATGACGTTCATTTTGTGGAAGACGGCGAGGAACTGATGGAATATCTCTGCCGCAAGGGCCGTTACTTGACTGTTCCGGAGGCGCCGCTGCCGGCCCTGATTCTCCTGGACCTGAACATGCCCCGCAAGGATGGCCGCGAGGCGCTGAAGGAAATCAAGTCGCATCCGGATTTAAAACGCATTCCGATCGTGGTCCTGACGACCTCCAAGGCCGAGGAGGACATTTTGCGCACGTATGATCTAGGGGTGAATTCCTACATCACCAAGCCGGTCACGTTTGAATCGCTGGTGGATACCATCAAGGTGCTTGGAAAATACTGGTTTGAGATTGTGGAGTTGCCGCCTGCGGAATCCTGAGCCGAGGAGGCAACTCAGCCTCGGCCACCAAAAAATGAAAAGCGTCATCAAAGTGCTCGTGGTGGACGATGATGAGGATGATTTTATCATCGCTCGTGATCTGTTCGACGAGATTGACCGCGACCGCTACTTCATCGAGTGGGCCGACAATTACGACGAGGGGCTCAAGGTCATGTCCCAGTGCCGCCACGATGTCTTTTTGGTGGATTACCGGCTGGGAGGAGCCAGCGGTCTGGATCTGCTCAGGGAGGCGCAGTCAGGTGGGTGCAATGCCCCGATCATTTTGCTGACGGGCCAGGGCGAACACGAGATTGACACCGAGGCGATGCGGGCTGGTGCGGAGGATTTTCTGGTCAAAGGCCAAATCACTGCCAAGGCCTTGGAGCGGTCGGTGCGGTACGCCATCGAGCGGAAGGCGTCGGAGCAGGAAATCCAGAAGCTGGCGGCCTTTCCCCGGTGCAATCCCAGCCCGGTGCTCGAATTTGACCAGAGTGGCGCCATGACCTATTGGAACGAGGCCGCTCAGGAACTGGCTGCTTCTCTGGGCAAGGATTCGCTCGCCTCCATTCTGCCCCCCGACATGCAGGAGCTGGTTTCCGATTGTTTGCTCACGGGCGTGACGCGCAATGTCCACACGTCCTTGGATTCGCGCACCTTTTCCTGGAAGTTTGTCCCCATCCCCGCCAGCCGGGTTGTTCACGCCTACGCCACGGAAATCACCGAGCGGCTGAACCTGGAAGCCCAATTGCGCCATTCGGTCAAAATGGACGCTGTGGGGCAACTGGCCGCCGGTGTTGCGCACGATTTCAACAACATTCTTACCGTCATCCAAGGGCACGCCAATCTGATGCTGGTGGACCCTCATTTGGACCCCGACAGCGAGAAGGCGCTTCAGCAAATTTGCAGCTCCGCCGAGCGCGCCAGCAACTTGATCCGGCAGTTGTTGATGTTCAGCAGCAAGCAGGTGATGCAGCCGCGTTTTTTGGATCTAAACGAGGTCATCAACAATGTGATGCGCATGCTCCAGCGTGTGCTTGGGGAGCATATCTCCCTCAAATGCCAGAACGCGCCACAATTGCCTCCCATTTACGCCGATATTGGCATGATGGAGCAGGTGCTGTTGAATCTGGTCATCAACGCCCGTGACGCCATGCCCCGGGGGGGCACGCTCACCATCAGCACCGCCGAGGAGTGTTTTGGACCTGACATCCAGGCGGACAATCCCAAGGCGCGCCCCGGGCACTTTGTCCGGTTGAGCGTGCGTGACACGGGCACGGGCATCGCCCCGGCCATTATCAATCGTATTTTTGAGCCCTTTTTCACCACCAAGGAAGTGGGCAAGGGGACTGGCTTGGGATTGGCCACCGTTTACGGCATTCTCAAGCAGCACGAAGGCTGGATTGACGTGGAAAGCCAGCTCAATGTCGGCACCACTTTCAACTTGTATTACCCTTGCGCGGTCAAAACGGTGGAAAAATCGGCCAAGGAAAGCGCGTCAGGCTCCGTTGTGCGCAAGGGCACCGAAACCATTCTGGTCGTCGAGGATGAGCCGGCCTTGCGCGACTTGGTTGTCAATATTCTCACGCTCTATGGCTATGGCGTTTACAGCGCGGCGTCGGGTCCGGAGGCCCTTCAGTTGTGGAACAAGCACCGCGACGAAATCGCCATGCTGCTCACCGACATGGTAATGCCCGAGGGCATGACAGGCCGCGAATTGGCCGAGAAACTGTTACAGGACAACCCCAAACTCAAAGTCATTTACACCAGCGGTTACAGCCCCGGCATGGCCGGTAAGGATATTGCGATGCTGGATGGCTTTAATTTTCTGCCCAAACCTTATCCCCCCACCAAATTGGCCCAATTGGTTCGCGAATGCCTGGATGATTCCAACGGAATTGTTCGAATGCACCGGTCCGGTTGAGGACATGCCTTTTCAAAAGACGAGCTTGGCTGAAAATCAGTCGAACGCTAGGATGGTTGGCATAAATCATGCCCCATCAAGAACTAACGCAAGTCATTTTGTGTGTGCATTTAAAGCAAAGGCCCGTGTTGTGAAGCCAGAGCGCCAGGCCGGTTTTTTTTTCCGCAAGGCCGCGTCCTTCGCCGCCCGGCAGGCACGGACCTCTCCATGTTCCCATGGCGAACGACCCGCTCAGGCTCTCGGTGCGCTGCACCGTTGGGTTTTCTGGATGTTTTTGAGTCTTTTGATGTGTCCAACCGCGCCGGCGCAGGCCGGCAGTAGCGCGGCGATTCGGGTTGAGGGGGAGGAATCGGTTTTTCTGCGGCGCATTTGGCAGTCCGAGGACGGCCTTCCCAATCCCGTCGTCCGGGCAGTGCGCCAAACCCGCGATGGTTACCTTTGGGTGGCCACCGATGAGACATTGTCCCGTTTTGATGGCGTCCGATTCGTGGAGTTCGACCGGAAAAACCTCCGGGAAAAAAACGACCGCTGGATGGTGGGCCTGTCCGAGGCCAAGGACGGCAGCATTTGGGTGTCGGCCTGCAACGGCGGCATCCTGCACATCCGGGACGAACTGGTGGAACGGTTTACCACCGAGCACGGCCTTCCGGACAACTACGTTCTCTCCACCTGTGTGGACAGCAAAGGCAATCTCTGGGTTGGCACGGCCAAAGGGTTGGCCAAATTCGACAATGACCGCTTCCTGTCACTGACCAACGAACCCGGGTTGCTTGTGGAGGCTGTCCGGCACGTCATGGAGGACAGCCAAGGCAGCATCTGGATTGGCACCGCCATCGGGCTGAGCCGATTCAAGGACGGACAATTCACCTCCTACACCACGAATAATCTTCTGGCTCAAAACGCCATTTACTATCTGCACGAGGGGCGCGATGGCGCGCTTTGGATTGGCACCAGCGCCGGAATCAGCCGTTACAAAGACGGCCGGCTTAAACACTACACGGACAAAGACGGCATGGCTCACGGAACGGTCAGAAGCATTCACGAGGACAAAAGCGGGCGGCTGTGGATTGGCACCCATGGCGGATTGCAGCAATTAATCAATGGCAAATTCAGGCACGTCAGCTTCAGGGACACCGTGTCGTTTGAATCCGGCGACTTTATCTCCGACATCGTTTACGGCATGTGGGAGGATCGCGAGGGCAATCTTTGGGCGGGCAGCAACATCGGCCTTTACCGGTTCAAACAGCAGCATCTGCACACCATTACCACAGACGATGGACTGGGACACAATCAAGTGACTTCAGTGCTGGAGGACAGTTCCGGGGCGCTCTGGATTGGCACCCTGGGTGGCGGAATCACCCGTTTTCAAGGAGAGGAGAAAACCACCTTTACCCGGGATCACGGCCTGGGGAACAACCTGGTGTTATCCATTTACGAAGACAAGCTGAGCCGCATCTGGGTGGGTAGTGACGGCGGCGGCGTGGCTCGGTTCGAGGACGGGCGGTTCATTCGTTACCGGATTGAAAGCTCTGAACCCGGAGCCCACATCATCAGGGCCTTCTGCGAGGATGGCGACGGTGTCCTTTGGGCGGGCGGCAACGCGGGCATCTTTAAATTTGACGGCGACAAATACATCCATGTGAGTTTGCCTCAAGCGGTCGTCAGCAGTGTGAAAACTCTTTACAGTGACCGGATGGGAAGGCTCTGGATCGGAGCCCGTGGAGGCCTGGTCCTATGGGGCGAAGAGGAACTGGTGGTGTACGATCAACGGCAGGGGTTGCCCGCCGACCAGGTCAACGCCATATATGAGGATGCCAGCGGTGTGTTCTGGATTGGCACCGAGTTGGGCGGTTTGAGCCGCTTCAAGGACGGCAAATTCATCTCCTTCAAAACGCCCGAAGGCCCCTTCGAGGAGCGCGTGATGCACATTCTGGAGGGAAACAGCGGCAACCTCTGGATGGCCACTCGCAACGGCATCTTTGCGGCAAATAAAGTGCACTTGAACAATTACGCGGAGGGCCGCTCTGACTCGGTGTCCTTCCTGTCATACGGGCGCGCTGATGGCCTGCGTCGCGCCCAATGCAATGGCATCGGGCAGCCCGCCGGATGGAAGGCCAGCGATGGCCGATTGTGGTTCGCCATGATGCACGGCGCGGCCGTGTTCGCTCCCGAGGAGCTGAAAAGCAACCGAGTGCCGCCGCCAGTGTCCATCGAGCGCGTCCTGGTGGACGGCAAGCCGTTCCCGGGCTGGCGGGAGGGCAAATTTCCTCCCGGCCAGGGACAGATCGAATTTCACTACACCGGCCTGAGTTTCAATGTGCCCGAAAAAGTTCAGTTTCGGCACAAGCTCGAAGGGTTTGATCGCGAGTGGCAGGACGTGGGCAAGCGCCGCGAGGCCCGTTACACCAATCTGCGCCCGGGCAACTACACCTTTGTTGTCCAGGCGGCCAACAACGACGGCGTCTGGAATGAAACCGGAGCCTCCCTCAAATTCTCCCTCGCGCCGCGGTTTTATCAGACCTATGCGTTTTACGCGGGATGCAGCATTGCCGTGTTTCTGCTGGCTGTGGGCGGTTGGCGGTTGCGCGTCGGGCAACTCCGCCGCCGCGAGCTCGAATTGATGGCGCTGGTCAATGACCGCACCAAGGAATTGCAGCAGGAGGTCAACGATCGCGAGCAGGCCGAGCGTCGCGCCACCGTGCTTTCCAAGCTGGGCCAGCGCCTCAGCCTGGCCGCCTCCCAGGAGGCAGCGGCGGACATCATTGCCGATGCCGCCAATGAGTTGCTGGGATGGGATGCGTGCAGCGTTTATTCCTACAATGCCGAGGAGAACAAGGGCCGGCCGCTGGTCATCTACAACGTCATCAACGGGAATCGCACAAATGTTCTCTCAGCCTATGGCAACACCGATTTCACCAGCGTGTTGAGCCGGGCCGCCCAGAACGGCGCGCAGATCGTGCTCCGGGAGGATGCCGCCGCGTCGCGGAACGAGGGGGCCCGCGATGGGGACGCCTCCAAGGCGCCCTCCATGATGTATGTGCCCATCCGCAAAGGGGAGACGGTGGTCGGAGTGGTGTCTGTGCAAAGCCGCAAGGTCCGCGCCTACGACAACCACGACCTGGGCACCCTACAGGCCCTGGCCGATTACTGCGGCGGCGCGTTTGACCGCATTCGCGCCGAGGAGGCGTTGCGGCAAAGCCAGCAGATGGTCATGCGGCAGGAGCGCCTGGCCGCCGTCGGGCAGCTTTCCGCCGGTGTGGCCCACGAATTCAACAACATCCTCACCGTCATCAAGGGGCATTCCAATTTGCTCATGGATTCCAGCGAAATCGCCGAGGACGCCCGCCAATCGCTCGCGCAAATTTCCCTGAGCGCGGAGCGGGCCGCCAACCTTACCCGGCAGATGCTTGCCTTCAGCCGCAAGCAAATCATGCAGCCAAAAGCGGTGAACCTCAACGAAGTCACCGCCCAGGTCACCAAGATGCTCGGGCGGCTTCTGGGGGAAAACATTTCGGTGTGCTGCAACGCGGCCCCCAACCTTCCTTCGATCCTGGCCGACGTGGCCATGATGGAGCAGATCATCATGAATCTGGCTCTTAACGCACGCGATGCCATGCCCAATGGCGGACAACTGATCATCAGCTCCGCGGCCGTGCAAATTGATGAAAGCCAGATCGAGGGGCGTGCCGAGGCGTACCCGGGCCACTTTGTTTGCCTCACCGTTTCGGACACCGGGTCGGGCATGGATGAAGCCACCGTCCAGCGCATTTTCGAGCCTTTCTTCACCACCAAGGAAGTGGGCAAGGGAACCGGACTGGGCCTGGCCACTGTCTATGGCATCATCAAGCAGCACCGGGGCTGGATTGAAGTTGCCAGCCAGCCTGGCCGGGGCACCGCCTTCAGCATTTACCTGCCGGTAGCCTCAGAACAGGCTGCCAAATCGACCCAACCGATGCCGTCCGCGCCCGTTTCCGGGGGCAAGGAAACCATTTTATTCGTTGAAGACGAGACGGACATCCGGCGCCTGGTCCGCGTGATTCTGGAACGCTACGGTTACCGGGTGCTGGAGGCTGAGACCGGTGTGGAGGCGTTGAAGGTTTGGAAGGAACATAAAGACAGCATTCAACTGCTGCTCACCGACATGGTGATGCCCGAGGGCGTCAGCGGGAAGGATCTGGCCAACCAGTTGCGGGCGGAGAATCCCAAGCTCAAAGTCATTTTCAGCAGCGGCTACAGCGTTGAAATGCTGGAGAAGGATTTTGCCGATCAACCCGGCCTGTATTTCCTGCCCAAGCCTTACCAACCGCAAAAGCTCGGCCAGGTGGTCCGGGAGTGCCTGGACGCAAAAAATTAAGCCGCTACATTGACCCGCCGCGAACCAGTTCGGTTGGCGGCTGCAAAAGCGGCTTTGGCCTTGCAGGACGGTTTCATTTTGCTGAAAGCTTCCCTTGTGATGTGGCTGTCCCGACTATTCCTGTTGTTCTTGCTGCTCGTCCCTGTCGTCGCGTCGGCGCAGATGGAATTGACCGATGTTCGCGCCGTGGTTCGCCAGGCCGCCGCCCGCGCCAAAGAGATTTCACCCGACAGCTTCATCGCGGTTGTGGATCGCGAAGGTTACGTGCTGGGTGTCTGGGCCACCGGCCTTGTGCCGGCCAATCCGGCCGTGCGGAAGCAAGCCATCGCCGCCGCAGTATCCAAGGCCGGGACCGCCGCTTTTTTGAGCAGCACCGAGGAGGCGCTCACCTCGCGCACCGCCGGCTTCATCGTGCAGCAACATTTTCCTCCGGGCGTGGACAACCGTCCTCCCGGCCCGCTGGTTGGCGTCAACTTCTCCAGCCTGCCATTCTCAGACGTGAATTTTTTCAAAAACCCGCTCACGTTTAAACCGCGTCCCGGCAAACTCTCCGGACCGGGCGGCACCAACGGCACGCCGGTTTCCGGCACGTCACTGGCCGGTTCGCCCGGCGGCGTGCCGCTTTACAAAAACGGCCTGCTCATCGGCGGGATTGGCGTGACGGGCGACGGCTCGGAGAACATTCAGGTGGCGCAGAGGGCTGACGTGGATGAGGACATCGCGCTGGCAGGCCAGCGGGGATTCGAGCCGCGCGACGAAATTCTGGGATCCAAGGTGTTCATTGACGGCATCCGCATTCCTTACGTGAATAGTTCCACCGCGCTCGGGCCGCTGCCGCCACTGGCTTCTTTGGGCAAGGCGTTGCTTGCATTTCCACTGACCAACAGCCCGAGCGTGACCTATGGCAAAGTGACCTTGGGCGGCGTCACCGGCGAAGTGCGCAACCGCGTCCGCAGCGATCCCAAGGCGGACCTCATTCACGGCCAGCCGCGGCTGACGGCGGCGGAAGTGGCGGGCATCCTCTCTCGCGCCGCGCGGCAGGCCAGCCGGACGCGCGCGGGCATCCGGCTGCCACGCGGCAAGGCAGCGCAGGTGTTCATCAGCGTGGTGAGCAATCCCAACGCGCCGGGCGAAAAACCGGAAATCCTCGGCACCTTTCGCACGCCCGACGCGACGATTTTCAGTTGGGACGTTGCCGTGCAGAAGGCGCGCACGGCGGTCTTTTTTTCCAATAACCAGCGCGCCTTTTCCACCCGCACAGTGAGCTTCCTGGCGCAAAGCCTCTACCCGCCCGGCATCAATGACACCACGCCCGGGCCGTTCCTTGGGCTTCAGGAGCGCTTCTCAGGATTCACCGGGTTCAATGTGCTCAACGGCGTTTCCGTGACCACGCCGCCTGCCATGCTGCCGCCCAATCCCAATCTGCCCAACGGCATCACGATTTTTCCGGGAGGCTTTCCGCTGTATCGCAACGGCGTGTTGATTGGCGCCATCGGCGTGAGCGGCGACGGCGTGGACCAGGACGACCTGATCTCGGCGGCGGGCACGGTGGGATTCCAGCCGCCCGAAGCGATTCGTGCCGACACGAAAATGTACCGCGGCGCGCGCCTGCCCTACGCGAAGTTCCCGCGCAACCCGGAGTTATAATTTTCCATCGGCGAAATGAAACTGGAGCTTCTTTCAAGTCTGGCAGGACGCGCGGTTCGCCCATGACGGAGCAAGTCCAATCGCGCATCGTTGCCCTGTTGAACTTTTTATCTGCCTTATTCAAACACAGTGCGCGAAGACGTGCAGGAAAGACGTCTTACTATTCGCCTCTCCCCACTCGTCCCGTTATCTCCCACAGATCGTAGGTCCACAACGGCAACTTCCCGCGGCACTCATCCCCGGCGCAACTCGTAGCAAACACGATGCGGATGGCATCGGAGGACGGAAGCGCCCCGGTGGGAGTCCGGACAAAAGCCGCGTTATGATTTCGCAAATGGCCGGTCAGTTCCGGGTCAATGACACCTTCCACCCGCCACTGCGCGTTGGAATTCAGAATATCGGAGGCGGGCAGGCTCAAGACTTCAAGGTGCGAGGTGATCTTCGTCGGCTCGTTCGCGGGATAGGGCCGCTTCTCGCGAAGCGCCCAGAACCGGTCCCGCTTCCGGTCGTAGGCCATCTCAAAGTTGTTCCAGTGATCCGGTGAACCGTTGGCCCGCATGAGACCGTTCGTGGAAAGTTTAATTTCCGGGCCGACGCGCGGCGCGGCCATATCCCGCAGATCCACTTCGCGAACGTAGCCCGCCGTTGGAGGTATACCCGTCGTGTAAAACAACAGAAGCCGATCCCTGCCATCGTACACGGCGGAAGGCTGCCCGGTGCCCCAGACTCCGACCGGCGGATGAGGAACCAGCGGTTCAGGGTGGCGGTGCCACGGGCCTCTCAGGTTCTTGGCGAACGCGACACCGACCTGGTTGTTGCGGCTCGCATCAACATTGTTGCCGAGATAGAACATGGCCCAGGGATACTGGACGCCTTGAAAACGGAACCTCCCGGAAACCACGGAGGGGTCGCAAACGTGGAAACTGTCCCACGCCTTGTCCGAACCCGCCTTGAAAACGGAAACCGCCTTCATGCCTCCTGCGGCGGACTCGATGTGGTAAATGTCGTCGCGAATGATTCCCGGCTCTGAATTATGGCAGGCTAAAATCTGTTCCCGGCTCCCCTGCCGGACAATCGTTGGCGCGTAACAGTAGAACCCTTCGGGCGTATCGTACACCTGCCGCAAAGTCTCCTTTCTCCATTCGAGCTTGTGAGCGCATCCGGCCAGCAAGAGCGCTCCTGCCGCCATCGCCAACATTCCAGGATGAACCGAGTTTCGCATTGCGAAAGATTCACCTGAATCGGCCCGAAACCGCAATCATCCTTGTAAAAAAGAGGGTTATCAAACGGCCATTAACCGGCACGTTGTTGGTGTGTGTTTCATCGTGCTAAACAGAGTGAGTGCGATGGGAACCCGTTTTTGAACCACAAGCTCCTTCAGGAGCGGCATCATTGTAGGCACGCTTATAAAATCCAAGCCCCTTCGAGGGCGGTCTATTTCGCTCCTGACGGAGCTTCCTCTCAAATGGCGCGTGTTTCTACAATGATGCCGCCCCGGACGGGGCTTCCTGAAGCGCCTTCGTTTCTCCGCTGCCCAAGCGCCTCAAATCCGTGTGGACGTCCAGGCCGATGTAGGGAATGATTTTGCTCATGGGTGTATGGATTCATTTGTTGAATGTTGAAGGCGCGGACGCGCCTCTGAACCGGCGGATCAATCGGCACTCGCCGTCCACCCGCATCACCCTGAAATCAAACCCCTTTTTGACCCCGGCGTTAAGCCATAGGG
>CALJZV010000468.1 GCA_937983475.1 uncultured Verrucomicrobiales bacterium | reverse complement strand
GCTGACGAGGTATGTTAGCCATGCGTGTGGCATCCGCACTGAAAATCATGGGTGCAACCATCAAGCTACGCCCGGGACCACCGCGCGCACGCAAGTATCACTTGGGCGCGATGTATATTTCGTTGCAATCGAACTTGGAGAGAATCATTTCCACCGTCCGCTCAATGGCACCCTGGTTCCGCTTGACGACAGTCAAAGCGTTGCGTCCCAGTTCCTGGCATCGCGCCCAGTCTGCAAGCAGAAGCCGCATTGCCTCTTCCAAAGCATCGCGGTCCGTCACTTGGATGGCGCCGCCGCTCCTGACAAATTCATCCGCGATGGAGGCGAAATTCTGCATGTTGGACCCAAACACCATGGCTTTCCCCAGCGCACCCGGCTCGATGGGATTCTGCCCGCCTTCCGCCGTCAGACTCTTGCCGACAAAAATCACATCGGCATGCTCATAGAAGAATTTCAATTCGCCGGTGGTGTTGACCAGAAGGCACTCCGTGTGTTCATGCCGCGCTTCGGGTGTAAGCTCGCTGCGATAGACAAACCGGACGCCTGCGGCTTCCAATTGCCGGCCCACGTCCCGAGCCCGCTCAAAATGACGCGGCACCAGCACCAGATACAGATTCGGAAATTCGCGGCGCAGTTTCAGAAGCATCTCCGCCATGATCCGTTCCTCTCCAGAGTGGGTGCTGCCGGCGACCAGAATTCGGGCGTTTTCAGGCGCGCCCGCCTGGCGCAACAACGCTGGGACATCAAGGGTCTTGCGGTTTTCCGGAGCCGCGGCATCGAACTTGAGGTTGCCGACAACATGCACGGCCTCCGCGCGGCAACCCAATTGACGCAGTCGTTCCGCGTCGCGCTCATTCTGGCATCCGACGCCCTCAAATGCCGCGAAGAGGTTCCGGAATAAAAATCCCGCGCGACGGTAACCGCGGAAGGATTTGTCCGAAAGCCGCGCGTTGACCAAAAAAAGCGGGATGCCACGGTCGGCGGCCGTCCAAAGAAAATTTGGCCAGATTTCCGCCTCCACAAGCACAATCGCCTCGGGATGGATGGTTCCGATGGCGCGCCGGACAAACAACCGCCGGTCAATCGGGTAGTAGATTTTCTCGATGTGGTTGGGAAGCGTCCGCTGCAATTCGCCCATGCCGGTGGACGTGGTGGTGGAGACGACAATCTTGATGTTGGGCAGCCGTTTTTCCAGCGCGCGGATCAGTTGCACGCAGATATTGACCTCCCCGACGCTGACGGCGTGGAGCCAAAGCACGTGACGGTTGGTCAGCGCTTGCTTGAGGTGGCTGTTGTAAATGCCAAAGCGCTGGTTGAAGCCCCGCCGCCAGTTGCCGCGCCGCCACATTTTAAGAAAATAAAAGGGCGCGCTCAGGCAAAAGCCGATGAAGAACAATATGTTGTAAACCAGGCGCATTAAAAGCGTGCAGCTTGCTGAAATTCGCCGACTGCATCAATCCCGAATCCGGGCCAGCACTCAGCCTTTCAGCCCCGGAAAAACAGCCACCACACCACCACCAGCACCGGCAGCAGGAATGGGATGGTGAATTTGAACACGTATCCGATAAACGTGGGCGTGTTTACTTTCTGGTGATCCGCGATGGATTTGACCATGAAATTGGGTCCATTGCCGATGTAGGTGTTGGCGCCGAAAAACACCGCGCCGACGCTGATGGCCACGATGAATTGATTGAACGCCGCGTTGCCCAGCAGGTAGGCAATCTTGATGTCATCAGGCGTCACGGTTTTGGCGGTCACCTTGGAGGGAAAATACTGGAGAAGCGCCGCAATGGTCTGCCGAACCGGTTCGGTGTATTCCGCCGACAACGCCTCCAGTCCGGTGCTGCCGCTCTGAAGCAGCGCCTGAACCTGGCTGATGACGCTCGGGTCCACGTTGCCCGCGATGGCGCTGAGGAAGCTTAGATACGTCGGCGCGTTGTCGAGAAAACCCGAGAGCGTGCCGCAAGCCCAGTAATACAGCGCTGGCGAAGGCTTGCCCAAGGCCTCGGAGTTCATTTCCAGCCATTGAAGCGCCGGCATCATGGTTGCGAAAATACCGACGAACAAAATCGCCACTTCCTGAATAGGATGGAAATTGAAGTCATTGGCGCGGTGAACATCCTTCCTTGTGGTGAAATAAGACCCCACTGCCGCGCCGAGCATCAGCGCCTCGCGCAGGAACGGCGGGTCGCTGATGAACACCGACCCGAGGATCACCAGCAGGAAAAACACGTTGGGCAGGCCGTCAAAGCGCCATTCCTCACTCTGGGTTTGCGCCGCGCGAACCTGGCGGGGGGCGCGCCGAAAATTCAACTGGTCCACCACATAGAAAATCGCCAGCAACAACCCAATACCCACCGCCCACATTTTCCAGCATTGCTGCGCCACCCACCAGAACGGGATGCCTTTCAGGTATCCCAGGAACAGCGGGGGATCGCCAATCGGCGTGAGGCACCCGCCGACATTGGAGACGATGAAAATGAAGAACACCACGTGATAGGCCGTGATGCGGTATTTGTTCATGCGCAGCCACGGGCGGATGAGCAGCATTGAGGCACCCGTGGTGCCAAGCACGTTGGCCAGCACCGCGCCGTTGAGCAGGAACAGCACGTTCATCATCGGCGTGGCCTCTCCCTTGACGTTGATGTGAATGCCCCCCGACACCACGTAGAGCGAGCCGATCAGCGCGATGAAGCTCACATACTCGTGCGCCGTGTGATAGACGACGGTCGTCGCCTTGAGGCTGAAGAGATAATAAAACAACGTCACAGCGCCCAGCGAAATGGCGACCTTGGGATAATGCTTTAGCCACCAGTTGTAAAAAAATATGGGCCCCACGGCGATCATTGCCAGGAGCAGCCCAAAGGGCAGAATCATCCACGGGTTTGGCTGCGGAATGCCTACAGAATCCATGCCCGTGAAACTACGTTGGGAACAAAAAACCGGTCAAACAGAAACGGCGGGGAAAAGGTGTGATGCAAATACTCCTTATTTCGAAAAAAGTTATAACAAGCCTAACTGCCTTTCGTAAGGAATCGGGAAGACGCCGATTATGAGGAACGGGTTGGTGGCCCAACTGTGAAATTCCTTGGTCGTGCCGAGGAAGAAATGCAGATCGGTTTTCAGGAACTGGTCCATGTATTTCTCGCGGACTTTCGCCAGTGCCACCCGTTCGTCGCCGTCGGCGGCGCGGCGACAGTTCCAGAATAGCTGACCAGTTTCCCAATCCAGAACCTGCATCTCGCTTTCCTTGCCGTCGGCGTCCGCAAAGCGGTAGGAGAACTTGAACGGCAGCTTGGGCATGAGTTTGAAGTTCTGCCGCCAGTTGTCCCCTGTAAACAGTTCGCCCTGGTCGGCGTTGCTGCGCATCGCGTCAACCTTGGATTGATCCCACTCGCGGTCGTCGGCTTCCCAAACAAAATCCAAAATTTTTGTCGGCTTGAACACGCCGAGTGAAAGCATGTTCGTGTGGGCGGCTTCAATCAGCGGTTCGAGCCGGTTATGAACCTTACATGTCTTGAGTAGCAGTTCGCGGCGTTCGCGCCAGTTGTCGGTGGTTTCCATACGTCCGACTTGCTGGATGTCGCTGCTGTCGGCGAGGTGGAAGGTTTCTGGACGCGGGTCCTTCGTATTACGAACCAGCCGTGTTTCAATCCAGTCGAATTTTTGGTAGCGCTCCTTGTAGTCGAGCAACCGGAAGGGAATCGGATAGAGGCGAACCCACGAACCATCTTCCCGCACGCCAGCGGTGCAAACCAACTCGCCGTGCTTTCGCGAAAGAGTCGGATAGGTTTTGACGGTTATGAGAATCTTTTCGCGCCCCATTGTCCCGATTCACAGGTGCCGGACCGCGAGCTTCGGTCCGAAGGTTTTTTGGAGCGCCTCGGCGACGCAGTGTCGGTGGCATTGGTGCGGCAACAACTCAAAGCAGGTTAGCGCCACGCGCTGGCTCTCTTCCTTAATCCAAGCCGCGATTTTAACCAGCGTTTTTGTCTGCTTCGGCAGTATGGTGCGTTCGTAAGCAGCGAACAGCTTGTCGTAATCAGTTTGCGTTTCGAG
Source organism: uncultured Verrucomicrobiales bacterium (assembly GCA_937983475.1). Classification (GTDB taxonomy): domain Bacteria; phylum Verrucomicrobiota; class Verrucomicrobiia; order Limisphaerales; family JACDHS01; genus CALJZV01. The sequence continues at coordinate 772 of CALJZV010000468.1, read as the reverse complement.
ATCTTGGCGCTTCTCGGACGGGATGCCAAGCTCGGGCAGATGTTCGTAACGGATACCGACGCCTTCGCATGCGTGGCTCAATGTACTCTTGGAAAAACCATACTTCCGGCTCAACGGATTGCGGCGGACATCGCAGAGGAGTGTCACGCCGTCTTGCAACAGTTGGTTCAGGTAGGCTTCGAGTGTTTTGCTTTCATAGCCGACGGTGACGAGTCCGGGCGATTGCTTGGCCGGGCGGGCTGCTTCAACAAGGGCGCGGCTTTCCACTTTCGGTAAAATTTTTTCCATAATTTCACTGCGCGTTGCGAAGTAAGGATAGCGCTGGTAAACGTCGGCCACGAGCGCATTGCCACGAAGGCTTTTGTATTGCTTGGCAAATCGCGCCATCGGCAGCGGTGACCTTTCTCCAGCACGCGCAACGCGGCGGCCTTTGTCGGTGAGCTTCCACATGTCACCATCCTCGATCAAACCTTCCTCCGCCAAGCGTCGTTTGTCGGCATAGGACGTGAAGGAAAAGCAGCCGAATCGGTAGGGAACAAAATCGTAGCTGGGTGTCGATTCGCCTTCGCGGGTGTAAAGGAATAGGAGCTTCTGGAAGTCTGTCGAGCCCAGAGGCTCATTCAATGCATCCAAAAGTTCCAGCAATAGACGTTGGCGATCAAATAGCATGACGCACGTTATTCCATTCATTCACTAACAGCAATGTGCAACCGGGTTGGCATATCACTCCACCCGACAATACGCCGCCAGGCCCTGCACGCCGCCTTCTCGG
>CALJZV010000467.1 GCA_937983475.1 uncultured Verrucomicrobiales bacterium | reverse complement strand
CGGCTATGGCGAAGCCTGGGCCAACGTCTCCAACACCCCTTTCCGGGAATACAAGCATTGGGTTCATGAAGGCGGCATCAGCACGCCGCTGATAGCCCATTGGCCTGCGGGCACCGCTTCCTCCAAGCGCGGCAAACTGTATCATGAGCCCGCCCACTTGATCGACATCATGGCCACTTCCGTGGACCTCTCGGGCGCGAACTACCCCGCGGAATATGCCGGCGAAAAAATAAAACCGCTGGAAGGTGTCAGTTTGGCCCCGGCATTCAAAGGCCGGACGCTCAAACGGCCCGGACCGATTTTCTTCGAGCACGAAAGCAACCGAGCAATTCGCGACGGCAAATGGAAACTTGTCGCCAAGGAAAACCAACCCTGGGAACTTTATGACATGAAGAAGGACCGCACGGAGACCAAAAACCTGGCGGCCATCTCCCCGCAAACAGTCGCGGAACTTTCGGCAAAGTGGGACGCCTGGGCGGCCCGGGCCAATGTGCTGCCTGTGGGCGGTTGGCGCGGCAAGCCGACCGGAAAAAAACAATAAACCACTTCAGGCCAGGATCGCCTTCACCACGTGCCGGTCCTCAACGCCGGTCAACCGCTGGTCCAGTCCCTGGAACTTGAAGGTCAGCCGTTTGTGATCAATGCCCATGCAATGCAGGATTGTGGCATTGATGTCGCTGATATGCACCGGGTCCTTGACGACGTTGTAGCTGAAGTCGTCGGTTTCGCCATGAACCAAGCCGCCCTTAATGCCGCCGCCAGCCATCCACATGGTAAAACAGCGCGGGTGATGATCGCGACCATAGTCGTCCTTGGTCAGTTTGCCCTGGCAATACACGGTGCGCCCGAATTCGCCGCCCCAGACCACCAGCGTTTCGTCCAGCATGCCGCGGCTCTTCAGATCGGTAATCAAGCCGTAGCAGGCTCGGTCAATGTCGCCGCATTGCAGCGGCAGGTCACGCGTGAGGTTGAAGTGATGGTCCCATTCGCGGTGGAAAATTTCGATGCACCGCACGCCCCTTTCGGCCATGCGACGCGCCAAAAGACAACTGTGAGCAAAGGTGCCGGGGGTGGTCACTTCCGGGCCGTAGAGGTCCAACGTGGCTTTGGATTCTCCTGAAATTTGAGTCAAATCCGGCACGGAGGATTGCATCCGGAAGGCCATTTCGTATTGCGCAATGCGGGTGTTGATTTCCGGGTCTCCGATTTTTTTGTATTCGGCCTGGTTAAGTTTTGACAGCGCGTCGAGCATGTCCCGTCGCGTCCGCTGGTCCACGCCGGGCGGGTCGTTGATGTAGAGCACCGGGTCACCCTTGGCCCGGAGGCTGACCCCGGCATGTTTGGTCGGCAAAAAGCCCGAGCCCCAAAGCCGCTGATAAAGCGCCTGCGCCTCACGTTTGGCCGACCAGCTTGGCGTCATGACGACAAACGCGGGCAGGTTATCGCACTCGCTGCCCAACCCGTAGGACAGCCAGGAACCGAGACTGGGATTGCCAGGGATTTGCCGCCCTGTCTGAATGTAAGTCACGGCTGGGTCGTGGTTGATGGCCTCTGTGTGGACGCTTTTGATGACCGCCAGTTCATCGGCAACCTTGGCGGTGTTTTCCAGAAGCTCGCTAAACCAGATGCCCGACTTGCCATGTTGCTTGAACTGGTATTTCGATGGCGCGATGGGAAAGCGCGCCTGCCCGGAAGTCATGGTCGTCAACCGCTGGCCCATGCGGACCGAATCGGGCAAATCGGAATCAAAAATCTTTTCCAGGTTCGGCTTGTAATCCAACAAGTCCATTTGCGCCGGGCCGCCATTCATGAACAAATAAATCAGGCGCTTGGCCTTGGGGGCAAAATGTGGCAGCCCCGCCAGCGATGGATGCGCGCGGATCGCGCCCTTGGCGACAGTCGCGCCCCGCAGCAACTCGGGAAACATCAGCCCGGCCAGCGCAATGCGCCCGGCGGCCAATCCCGAGGTTTTGAAAAAATGACGGCGGCTAACGAGGTGAAGGTTTTCCTGAAGCGGGTTCATAATCAGTGTTAGTTCTTGTTCAGCGTTTCATCCAGATTCAGCAACAGGCTGGCGACCATCGTGTAGGCGGCCAGTTCGGAGGCGTCCAGACCTGGGTTGACCGGCGAATCGCCGACGGAAATCAATTTCCGGGCAGCTTCCTTGTCGGCGGCAAAGGTGGTCAGATGCTTCTTCAACACATCCTTCAACACGGTCTTTTCCATGGATGAAGGGTGCCGGGCAGTAACCGTCCGAAAACCGAACTCCAGGCGGCGATCCACATCGGTGCAGTGTTGAAGCATCCGCGCGCCGAAATGCCGCGCAGCCTCGACATACTGTGGGTCGTTCATCGTCACCAGCGCCTGCAACGGCGTGTTGGTGCGCTCGCGCCGGACGCAGTATTGCTCGCGCGACGGGGCATCGAATGTGGTCATGTTGGGTGGCGGCGCGGTGCGCTTCCAGAAGGTGTACAGGCTGCGGCGATAAAGAGCCTCGCCCTCGTCCTGCTTGTATTTGTAAGTGTTGCTGCCTGTGTAACCGACAGCTTCCCAGATGCCCTCAGGCTGATAGGTGCGAACCCCTCTGCCGCCCATTTTTTCCACGAGTATGCCGCTTACATAGAGCGCGTTGTCGCGGATCATTTCCGCATCAAGCCGGAAACGCGGCCCGCGTGAAATGAGGCGGTTTTCAGGATCCGTCTCCAATTTCCTTGGCGTCACCCTCGTGTCCTGCCGATAGGCAGCAGAGGTGACCAACAACCTCTGGAACTGCTTGATGTCCCAGTTGGTTTCAATGAAGTAACGGGCCAGCCAGTCCAGCAACTCCGGATGCGACGGCCAATCGCCCTGTGAGCCAAAGTCCTGCGCGGTCTTCACCAGGCCGGTTCCGAAAAACTGCAGCCAGAAACGGTTGACCGTCACGCGCGCGGTGAGCGGATGATTGTCGGCGACCAACCAACGCGCCAAGGTCAGGCGATTGGTTTTATCGCTGGCGGGCAGCGGCGGCAAAAATTTTGGCACGTCCGGACCCACTTCCTCGCCCTTTTTGTCGTACTCGCCCCGCTTGAGGACGAAGGCGCCGCGCGGCTTTTCCATCTCCTGCCAGATGAGCGTAGCCGGGATGGTCTTGTCCAGTTCGTCGCGCTCCTTTTCAACGGGTTTGAGCTTCGCGTGAAGTCCGTCCAGCGTGGCGCGGGTCGGCGCATGAATGTGTTCCAAATAATAGTTCCGCAATTTTGCCTTGTCGCTGTCGCTGTGTTTCTTGGCGTCTTCGCGGACAAGCTTGCTGATATCTGCGGGAAGCCCCCCTCCATTTTCAGCCTTGGAATGCGCCACCCAAGCCCACAACGATTCAGGGGAACGGTCCTTCTGGACCAACCTGGTGACGATGCCTGCCTTGTCCCAGTAAACCGTGCCGCCGTGCTGAACAAATGAAACTCCGGTGATGCGCGCACCAGCCTTGATGTCAATCTGCTCGCGGTCCACCTCCAAACGCACCCATTCACCAGCCTTGGGAAGATCGCCCATCAGGGTCTTCTGACGCCGGTTTTTATCACCGAAAGGAATTGCCGCCTCATCTCCCCAGTTGGCCCGGTGCAGCCAGTCGGTCGTGTGATATTGGAGCATGATGGCCTTGGGCGGGTTCTGCGGATCAATGTAAACATGGGCAAAAAGCTTGTCGCCATCGCCAACGATCAACGGCGTCTTAGCGCCATTAAAAAAGTCCTGCGCGGTGTCGGTCGCCGTGCGCTTGATGGCCTTCTGCCCGCTGAAGACCTTGCCATTTTCCGTCGTCACCCATTGCAGGTCGGGCGTGCCCTCGGTTTTTTGAACATTCACGCCGGAGGGAAACGCGTCCTCCACCCAGACGATCTCCTGCGGTTCGGGAAGTTCCTCCAATTTGAAGGGGCCCGGGTCCTTGTAATCGACCTTGGACACTGTATCGCCAATCTCCTTCTTCAACGCCGCAATGCGCTCCTCAAATTCCTTCATCTGGCGCTTTTGTTCCTCGCTAGGCAGCTTGAGAATCGGCGGCGTCAGAAGCGCATTGCCGTCCATGGCCTTTTCGCTGTTGTTATTGAAGAACCAGTACATCTGGTAGAACTCCTTCTGCGAAATGGGATCGAACTTGTGGTCGTGGCAGGCTGCGCACCCCATCGTCAGCCCCATGAAAAGCACCCCGGTCGTTTCGGTGCGATCCACCGCGTAGCGAACGTAATATTCCTCCTCGATGGAACCGCCCTCGCTGGTGGTGACATTGCAGCGGTTGTAGCCTGAGGCCACCTTTTGCTCGGTCGTGGATTCGGGCAGGAGGTCGCCGGCAATCTGCCAAATGGTGAACTGGTCAAAGGGCATGTTCTGGTTCAGAGCCTTCACCACCCAGTCGCGGTAGGGCCACATGGACCGCTCATTGTCCAGGTGCAACCCATGCGTGTCGCCGTAGCGCACCGCATCCAGCCAATAGCGCGCCTGGTGCTCGCCGTAGCGCGGGGAACTCATCAGGCGATCCACAAGCCGCTCGTAGGCATCGGTGCTGTGGTCGGCCAGAAAGGCGTCCACCTCCTCGGGCGTGGGCGGCAGGCCGGTCAAGTCAAAAGTGACCCGGCGAATAAGCCGCTCCTTTGACGCCTCCGGCTCAGGCTTTAGTTTTTTCTCCTCCAGTTTCTCAGCGATGAAATAATCGACGGCATTCCGGGGCCAGCGTGAGTTCTTGATTTTTGGAAGAGCCGGTTTTTTCGGCGCCTCAAAGGCCCAATGCCCCTTGTATTCGGCGCCCTGAAGAATCCAGCGCTTGAGCATTTCAATTTGCTGCGGGGTGAGTTTCTTGTGCGAGTCGGGCGGCGGCATCAAATCATCCGGGTCCTTGGTGATGATCCGGGCCCACAGTTCGCTTCCCTGGAGGTCCCCGGGCTTCACAGCCACCGAGCCTTTACGGTCCTCGGTCGCGCCCTCGCGAGTGTCCAGGCGCAGTTTGGCCTTGCGATGCTTCTCATCCGGGCCATGGCAACTGAAACAGTTTTCCGAAAGGATGGGCCGGATATCCCGGTTGAAGTCAATTTCCTTGCCGGAGGAGGCGGCCAAAGCGCTCCACGGAGCAAAAAAACCTGCCACTAAAGCCAAACCGACCAAGCTGCGAGAAAGGGTAAACACGTGCACAATTTACCAATGACGGCAAAGCGCTGCCAAGCATTCGATTCAAAGGAATGCTTTTGCCGGATGACCGGGCGAAAGTTCTGCGATTCTGGATGAATCAAGGAACCGATTGGCGCCACGCCAGGGCCTGCGACGACAAACGCCGCGTGATTTTCTTGTTCTTATCCGCCAGGTTGATCGTTTCTCGAGGGTCGTTGGCCAGGTTGTAAAGCTCGGCCCCGCTGCCGTCGGCATTGACCAGCAGTTTCCATTTGCCTTCGCGAATGGCCACGTTGGGGCTGCGGTCCTGCGGCGGATAACGAAAGCTTTTATTGTTCCGACCGTATTCCCAAAGCATCGGCTGGCTGCGGCTTTTATTTTTCCCAAAGAAAACGGCGCTCAAATCCTCGCCATCAAGCTTATGATCACGGGGCAGCGGGGCCTTGGCCAATGCGCAGAAACTGGGAAACAGGTCCACGGCATTGAACACCGAGGTTTCATTCACGCGCCCGGCAGGGGTACTCCCCGGCCAGCGGGCGATGAACGGCATCCGGATGCCGCCGTCGTACAGGCTCAGCTTGCTGCCGCGCAACCCGCCGTTTCTTGCGCTCTCAAACGTCGGCAACGCCCCGTTGTCGCTGGTGAAAATGACGAGCGTGCTCTCGTCCAGGCCCAGTTCCTTCAAGCCGGCCAGCAACCGGCCCACCTGATGGTCCAGTTCCGCGAGCACTGGCGCCAAATATTCCTCGGTTTCGGGCATCTTTCTCTGCTCCTCGGAGCCTTTGGGAACCCACGGGGTATGCGGGTCATCTGGCCAGAGGTTTACAAAGCAGGGACGGCCTTTATTTCGCCGCAGGAAATCCAGTGTCTTGTCCACGAAGAAACCAGTGCGGTCCCAACGCTTGACCTTGTCCTGCGGCGACCAGATCCAGTTGGTCGCGGTGATGTCCGGGTGCGGCTCCGGGCTTTCGTAGGTGCTTGCATGCTCGTCGAAACCGTAGGCGGCAAACGGCGGCGCATTGGTCACGTCGCGTCCCCCGCCCATATGCCATTTGCCAATGTGGGCGGTGGCATAGCCCGCTTCCTTCAACGTGCGGGCGATGGAGGGTGCCCCGGGGTCCAGGAAGTCATCCTGCTCGCAAGCCCGGTTGCCGGCGCGTGTTTGGAGAAAGCTGGTGATCCGCCACCGGGCCGGATACATGCCGGTCAGGCACGCGGTGCGGGACGGTGAGCAAATGGGGGAACCGACATAGAACTGCGTGAAACGGGTTCCTTCGCGCGCCATGCGGTCAATGTTCGGCGTCGGCACCAACTTTCCCCCATAACAAGCGAGGTCGCCATAACCCATGTCGTCAGTGAGGATAAATATGATATTGGGCCGGGCATCCGTGGCCGCGCGGGCGGGCGCAGCAACAGCGGCGAGAATGGCAATCCCAACAAACGCCCACAACCTCAGGCGGTGGCTGAAGGCAAACAGGGAACAACGATTTACATTCATCATGTGCGGAAATGATTAGAGCAAAACCGGGGCAATTCTCAACATTGTCCCGAATTTTGCTTTAGGACGCGCCTCGGCAACGCGAGGTTTCATTTTCCGAAAACATTGGAATCCGACCCGCGTGGCCCTGATTTGCATCCGACAAACCCAATCTTAATCCTTGTGCGGCCGCTCCAGTATCTTTTGAACTTTTTTCTCATCGGACGGCTTTGGGTCAGGCCGGTCTTGCTCGGCGGGAGCCTCCGGTTGAAGGCTGAGAGTGACGGCGATGGGGAAATGATCCGAGCCGAAATAGTCCAACCGGCGCATCTCCACCAGCTTGAAATGCTCGGAATGAAACAGGTGATCCAAGGGAAACCGCAAGCACCAGAGTTTGGCGTTGTAGGTGTTGTAAAACCCGCGCCCGACCCGTGGATCCAACAGGCCGCTCAGTCGCTGGAACAGGCGGGTGGTGGAAGACCAGGCAACGTCGTTGAAATCTCCGGCCACAATCACGGGCACATCCTCAAGCTCCCGCACTTCCCGCCCGATGAGCACCAGTTCCGCATCGCGCTGCGTGCTGTCCGTGCGGTCAACCACCCCTGCGGGTTCGGACCCCGGCGGGCGCGGATGCACGCCGTAAAAATATACCAACCGCCCGTCCGGCAGCCGAAGCTTCACGCGAATGGACGGGACGTTGGAATCGGTGAGAAATCGCACCTGCGGGTCGGCCAGTTCAAAACGTGAATAGAAATTCATCCCGTAGGTGTTGGTTCGCGGATGGAGGATGGTGTGCGGACAACGCGTTTCAATCGAAACCATCTGCTCCGTCCACCAGAAATCGGGCTCATTGAGCAGAATCACGTCCGGCTGAAGGGCGTCAATTTGCTTGAGCAAATCCCGGGCGTTGCGATTGTCCTGGAGCACGTTGGCCACGAACACCTTGATGGACGTTCCCTCATCTGGTCGAGCACGGTTAACCTGCTTTGGAGACAAAGGGGTGTAAGGAAAGATTTCGACAGCCTGGACGGCCAACGCCAGCAACAGCACACCCGCCAGCACCTTGTCGAACACCGTGAGAAATTGAAAACACACCACCAGCAATAGCCCCGACAGGACTCCCAGCAGCAATAGTTGCAACCGTGGAAAGTCGAACATCCGAACCCAACATTCGTCGGTGCGGATGAATGGCAGGACCGTGGCAACGCAGACAAATATACCCAGCAATTCCGCCGCTAACCTCAGGAATTTCATACCCGCGGCCAATTTAGCCCGGCACTGGCGTTCCCGCTACGGGGAGGCAAAACATGCCCAAACACCGGCTCCAGAGAGTTAAAGTGGATTATTTTCCCGCCTGCACCCGCCGCACGGCCTTGAGCAATGCATCAGCCTCGGCGTCGGTGCCGATGGTGATCCGAAGAAAATCGCGCGTTTCCGGATAAC
>CALJZV010000466.1 GCA_937983475.1 uncultured Verrucomicrobiales bacterium | reverse complement strand
TGATTGTTGGCTCTGAGGACGCGTAAGTGGGCCATGTTGGCGGCGGTGGTGCTCAGCCAGGCTGCGCCCGCTTTCTTGAGCCTTGCATATGAAAGCGCCCTGACTTGCAGTCTGAAGGACTGCCGGAAATTAGCCGGGGATAGAGGCCGAAGGCCGACACCCCAGGATTGGCGGGAAAAGGAAAAACACCGGGTTTCAAGGCCCGAAGGGTCGTCCTAATTCAGCCCAGGGCAACGCCCTGGGTTTTGGTCACACATTCATTCAAGCCCTGAAGGGGCGGGATAAAAGCATTCCGCGGGCGTTAATTCGCCCCTTCAGGGATGACTCGATTCCGTTGGCTTGTTCCCGGGGCGTCGCTGCGCTTTCAGCGCTTGATGGAAGCGGTTTCAATGCACGCCCCCATTACGAAACTGGACTTTTACTGCCACAACAACATTGGTGTCCATGTGGGCACTTTTTTTCCAAGCCACTTCGAAATTGCTATCCACCTTCATTTTTCCAGTAATAACAAAATCAACAAACTCGTCTCTCGGCACAGGATCAATTTTGAGGGGCAAACGGTGCCTCCGGTGGTAATCATACGCTGAATTCAAATGTGTACAAGCATTCTCTACATTGCCTGCATAAAGAAACAAATAGCCCGCGATACTATGACCACTAAAAAGCATCGAATCAATCTGGCGAAGAGGGGCTAACTTCGCTTTGTGGGTTTCTAAAAAATTTACATAGTCAAGCACCGCATCTATGGCTTCTTTCAAAGGATCTTCATAATAAGAGTCATACATTGAATCTGCTCGCCGGTCGGCGTCACGGGCCATGTCTCTCCCGGTTGGGTAGAAAATGTAGATTCCCAGAAATGCAACCATAATGCCCATGATTACCCAGATTTGCTTTTTTCTTAAGTCGCTCATCAAATTTTTTGATGCTCTTTTCGCACCTTGTTGCAGCCCTGCATAGCGAGCGCAGAATACGCAGCCAAGCAGCCATTGGCAATGGGCGTTCCCGCCCCATTTCCGGGATGCGCTGCGGAAACTGAACTGGTAGCTTTGCGGCCCATGAGCCGCTGTCCCTTGTTCCTTGCCGTTTTGGCCGCGCTGGCCGCCTGGATTTCTCCGGCCATGCGCGCCGACGAAACCGCGCCCAAGGCCGATCCTGCCGAAACCCCAGCCTCGCCGTGGGCCGACTTCGTGGAGCCCAACTTTCCCTTTTTCTCCTCCGTGCTCGATGCTCGCAACCTGAACGAAGGCTGGCCCACCAACAACCTCACGCCGCGCGGCCTCATCCTGAACCTCGGGCACGGCGCCTGGGCCTGTTTCGACACCGAACTGCTCCGTGTCTCGGCGCTCTGGACCGGCCACGGCGTCACGCCGGTTTCCATGTCCCAGGGCTCGTATCATGTCGCCGGCGCCAAAGCGCCCGAAGGACAGAAGAAACTGCCCGAGCCGGATGGCACATTGTGGCTGGCCAGCGGCCTTTACCCCGGCTGGCAAACGGGCACGGAGATTTCCCTGGATGATCCGCGCGAGCCGGGCCCGGACATTGCGGAAGTCGGACGCGGGCCGCTCCCCCCGACTTATGGTCAATTAAAAGCCGTCCGCCTCACCGCCGAGGGCGCCCTTCTGGAATACACGGCGGGCGGCGCAGCCGTTCAGGAAACGATGCGGTCGCGGCTGGAGAAAAACCACATTGTCGTCGAACGGCGTTTCCACCTTGAAGGCGTGGAAAAGCCATTGTGGCTGGTTCTGGGTCAGCGACCGGAAAGTCTCGGGCCGCTGCGCATGGCCGTGTCGCAAACTTCAGGGAGCAGAATTCAACAGCACCTTTCGCCGGGCAGGCTCATGGCCCTGCGAATCGTTCCATCGCGAAAGCCGGTGGATTTCACCGTGGCGATCAGCCTCGATGCCGCGCCCAAACTCTCCCAATCTTCACAGAAAATAAAACCGTCCTTGCCTGCGCCCTTGCGCTGGCCGGAAACCGCGATCACGCAGGGACGCCTGAGCGCCGACACCAACGCGTTTGTGGTCGATGCGGTGCCCGTTCCCCGCGACAACCCGTGGCGTCGCAACGTGCGCCTGGCCGACATCGGATACTTCGCCGATGGCCGAGCGGCGGCGGTCTCATTCGACGGCGACGTCTGGATGATTTCCGGTCTCGACAACACGCTACGCGACGTGCGCTGGCGGCGGTTCACCTCGGGTTTGCACGAGCCGATGGGGTTGTGCGTGCGCGGCGGGGAGTTGTTTGTGAACGACCGCAACGGCATCTGGCGGCTGCGCGACACCGACGGCAACGGCGAGGCGGATGTTCATGAGCTGTTCTCCAACGCGTTCGGGCAGACAGCCGAGACGCGCGAGTTTGCCACGGGGCTGCGCGCGGGGCCGGATGGGTCGTTTTATATCGGCAAGGGCGGGCAGCAGAGCGTGAGGCTGGGTAAGCACAACGGCTCGGTGCTGCGCGTGTTGCCCGATGGGAAATCGGCTGAAGTCATGGGCTGGGGCCTGCGCCAGCCGTTCCTGGGCGTGCATCCGGAAACCGGGCTGGTCACCGCGAGCGACCAGCAGGGGCATTACGTTCCCGCGACGCCGCTGCACATCGTTCGCGGCCGGCAGTATTACGGGTTCATCCCCAACGCGCTTCCCAAGGAGCAATATCCCGCGCCGATTGCCGACCCGCTGACGTGGATTCCGCACACGGTCAACGCCTCGGGAGCCGGACAGGTCTGGCTGGCTGGCGCGCAGATGGGCCCGCTCAACGGCGCGATGATTCACATCGGCTACAACCGCCCGGAATTGTTCCTGGTGCTGATGAACCGCCGCGCTTCCCGCGAGCAGGCCGCCGTCGTGAGCCTCACGCGCGACCTGGACTTTGGGCCGATCTTCGGCGCGGTCAACCCGCGCGACGGGCAGCTATGGGTGACCGGTTTTAAAATCTGGGGCACAACCGCAAAGGAATTAAGCGGCCTGGCGCGGCTGCGGCACACCGGCCAACCGAGCTTGTTGCCAAAGGAAATTGTGCCGATGAACCAGGGCGTGCTGCTCGCGTTCGATGTGGCGCTGGATGAGGCTTCCGCGACCCATCCCGCAAATTTTTCCGCCGAACGCTGGAGCTACAAGCGCTCGGCCAACTATGGATCGCCGCATTTCAAATCCGACGACACCAAGGGGCAGGACCTGCTGCGGGTGACCAGCGCCTATCTGTCACGCGACGGCAAAAGCGTGTTTGTCGGCATCCCGGACATGCAACCAACAATGCAGATGCGCCTGGGCTGGTCCTTGAAGACGCAAGGCGGCGGAACGGAGCTGGCGCAGAACGCTTATTTCACCGTGTCGGAGTTGGCGGCGTTCAACCCGGGGAGCGAAGGCTTCGAGCCTGTCACTGTGGATCTGGTGGGCCAAGCGGCTTCGGACATGTTGGCGGAAACGCCCGTCTCTGCCGAGGAAGGGCGGCGTTTGGCGGAAATGATGGGCTGCATGGCGTGTCACTCCACCGATGGCTCGACGCTGGGAAAGGAAGGCCCGACGTGGAAAAATTTATTTGGAATGCAGCGTGTGTTTGCCGACGGCACCAGGGCTGTGGCGGACGAAGCGTACTTGCGGCAATCCATCCTCGACCCGGCGGCCAAGGTGGTCAAAGGCTTTGAAAATTCCGAGGCCGGGATGCCCAGCTACGAGGGCGTCATCAGCAACGCGCAACTGGAGTCGCTCATCCTCTTCCTCAAAGCGCTCAATAATTAAAAGCTTGGGCGTGCGCTCAGGGTACCAGCCGCCGCAATTCCTCCTGCGCCTCCGCAAAATCGGGCTTGAGTGCCAGGGCCTGCTTGAACGCCGCGATGGCCGCGTTGGTGTTGCCCTTGCGGTACAGCGCCAGCCCATGGTGATATAAAAGCTGAAGGTGGTTAGGGTTGGCACGGACACATTTGCACAACAACGTGGCGGCTTCGGCGAACTGTCCTTGTTCGAGCAGCACGCTGCCAAGATTCAACCGGGCTGAAGCGTCTTTGGGCGTTTGTCGGAGGCATTCACGATACTGTTTGACGGCTTCCTCCAATTGTCCCGTGCGCCAGTAAGCGTTGCCCAGAGTGCGATAGGCCATGGCGTAGGCGGGGTTGTGCCGGACGGCCTCCCGCAACGGCGCCACGGCCTCGCTGGGTCGGCCCAGATTGATGAGCGTCAGGCCCACATTGTGATGGGCGGCGGCCAACTGGGGTTTGGCCTGGACCGCGCGCCGGAAAACGGAAAGCGCTGGTTCGAACTGTCCCTTCTGCGCCAGCGCCGCACCGTAGCCATTGAGCAACTCGGCGTTGTTCGGCTTGAGCCGAAGCGCCTTCTCGTACGCGGGCAGCGCCTGGTCGAGCCGCTGCAACATGCCGTAACTCAAGGCCAGCGTCGCATGCGGATCGGGATAGGAGGGCACAATTTCCAGCGCGCGGCCTGCGTGCCGGATGGCCTCCTCGAAGCGTCCGGTTTCCATCAAATGCGCCGCCAGATTGTTGTGCGCGAAGGCGTTGTTTTTGGTTTTGGAAATGGCGTGGGTGAACAGCGTCTCCGTGTTACG
>CALJZV010000465.1 GCA_937983475.1 uncultured Verrucomicrobiales bacterium | reverse complement strand
CCCACCCCCGCATATTCCTCGTCCGTGACCAGCTTCAATCCCATGAGAATGTAATCGTGGGAAACCGCCTGCATGTCCTTGACGTAATCGGGCAGCCTGAGCAGTGTGGAAAAGCCCATCATCGCAAACATCTTCAAGGCGTTTTCCTGTTTGCCGATGAATTCAGCCTCGACCCGTTCGAGCGCGCACTGGCGCGCCACTTCCACAATCTCATGCACCAGGGCCTTGGCCAGGCCGCGCTTGCGGTAATCCGGATGCACCTGCACGCTCACGCGGCCGATGTGACGTTTCCATCCGCCCAGTTGCTGGTGAAGTGTGGCAACACCGATGATTTTATCATCATGCCAGGCCAAAAGTGGAAAGTTGCGTCCCAGGTCGATGTTCACGCACCAGTCGTTGATGACGCTTAGTTCCGTCACGCGGTGCTTGATGAACATCAATTCCACGGAAGGCATTGCCTGAAAGAAGGCATGGAACAGTTGCGCGTCTTTGTTCTTGAGGGGTCGCAGCGTGCATTCGGAACAGTCCTTAAGTTTGATTTTCTTGGGGAATTCTTCGAGCGCGGATTCAAGTGACATAGGTTAGTTGGGTTTGGTTTAGCCAAGAGCCGTTGTATCCCAAGAACCGGCCCAACGACAAGACTCAATGCGAATGAGGCGGGGTAAATTCACCAACAATGCCACGATCCGTGTTCCAGGCGTTCTCGGCCACCGCGGCCGGATCCAGGCTCCAGCGAGCCGCCAGGAGGTTGACTTTTTCGGTGTTGGAAACAGTCGCCTCCCTTTCGGTGTAATCCGCCCACATGCCGTAAGGAAAACAGGCCAACCCCAATTCCCGCTCTGCTGCTGTCACCGGTCCCTGGTTCCACAAGGTGGTTTCCGCCCACGCATAAGCGCGAAAAACCTGACCCCGATCCACGATAGCCCAAGCGTGCTGGTTCAATGCGCGGTTGGCGCAAAAATATTGCAGGTGCCCCACCTTACGGCTCAATTCGATCAAAAACAGGAAACACCGGTCCACATCGTCTCCAGCCTCGGGCAAATCGGATCCGACCACCAAAATCCACCCCAGAACCGGCGGTGAAATAAACAGCTTGTGTTCCCTCGCCTCGATAAGCCCTTCCTCCCAGGAACAGGAGATGGTGTCATGAACCCCCAAGGCCGCTTGAACTTTCACCACGTCAGTCCCCTTGATGGCCAGCCACAGTGTCGGTTTCTCGATGAACAGCGGCTTTTTCTTTGGAGGCATCAGGAGCGACTCAGGCATGTCAAACTGGCTAAGTTGATTTCGCAGCTTGTGGTCGCGCATCCATCGGGCAGCGGAGCAGGCAAACAGAACCCCGGCACTCAACACAATCCCTAAGGGAATCAACATGAGCAACCACAGGACTTCTTTGAATTCCATCGGGCTCATCTTAATGCCAATTTACGCGTCTCAAATGCATCTTCAATGAGAAAAACGGTTGAAGTGCAGGTCAGGCGATTTCTGAGCAGTACAAAGGCCAGCCTTTAATGATTAGAATATATTTTAGGCCGGCAGGATGCGCTGTTTCAGCGCAATATCTCCCAACGCCAACGTGACCGATTTTTTTATTATTCATGGCGTAAAATTTTCCATGGTATCTTAGCTTTGATTGCGTTGATGGCCTCGCGCGCTTAATTTTCTTCCTCATGAAACCGATTGCTCAATTGATCCTCACCCTGCCTCTTGGGATGACGCTTGTCATGTTGCCCTTGGCCTCCTGCGCCAAGGACTCGCCACCGGTCGGGAACACCGTGCCCTCGGACAATACAGTCAATATTTCTGTTGAGCAGGCCTCCCGGTTGCTCAAAGACAATTCCGCCATCGTGACTCTGGACGTGCGCACACCGAAGGAGTTTTCCGCCGGACGCATCCCCGGCGCAGTGAACATGGATTTTTATGCCCGGGATTTTGGGCAACAACTGGCGCAGTTGGACAAGGACAAGCCCTATTTGGTCCATTGCGCCGTCGGCGGACGCAGCGCCAAGGTTCGTGAGCAAATGAAGCAGATGGGCTTCCGCCACATTTACCATCTGGAAGGCGGCTTCAAGGCTTGGGAAGCAGCAAAACTGCCGGTGCAAAAATAATCACTTCTTCTGATCGTTCGGCGATAACCCACTCGTTCCTGCAAACAATGAGAAAATTTCTAACCGCTGCACTTCTGTTGATTATGACCTGCGCAGGCGCGCGGGGTGAGTCCAATGTTGTCCGCTCCGAGGATGTGATCTACGGACGCAAATTCGGCGCCGCGCTGACGATGGACGTCTTTAAACCGCCAACGCCCAACGGCGTTGGCATCGTCTTTGCAGTCAGCGGCGGATGGTTTTCGGCAAAGGAGCATGTGAATCAGGCCGTTTATGACGAGTTTCTCCGGCGTGGGTACACGGGGTTTGCCGTCGTGGACGGCTCGCCGCCCAAGTTTCAAATGCCCGAGATTGTGGATGACATGAACCGGGCTGTCCGGTTTATCCGGCACAACGCCAAAAGTTATGGCATTGATCCGGGCCGCATCGGCATCAGCGGCGCGAGCGCAGGCGGCCATTTGTCGCTGATGCTCGCCACAAAAGGCGGCAACGGAAAACCCGACGCCAAGGATCCCGTGGACCGGGAGAGCAGTGCCATCCAGGCTGTGGCGTGCTTTTTTCCACCGACCGATTTCCTCAACTACGGCGGCCCTGGAACCAACGCCGTGGGCATCGGCGTGTTAAAGGCTTTCAAAGCCGCCTTTGGCCCCGAGTCGGACACCGAAGAGGGACGGATGACTCTGGGCCGGAACATCTCCCCCATCTATTTTGTCCACACCAATCAGCCTCCGGTTTTAATTATCCATGGCGATGCTGACTTGCTGGTTCCCATCCAGCAGGCCGAAAGCTTTGCCCAGCGCAGCCATGAGATGGGCGCGGTTGCCAATGTTGTGGTAAAAAAAGGCCAGGCGCATGGCTGGAAGGATTGGATTGCGGATTTGACAATGTTTGCGGACTGGTTTGACGAGCACCTGCGCGGCATCAAACCGCACGCGGATTCACTTTCAACTCAATAAATGGGCTTCTACTTCAACCCGCCCGCCAGCAGGGTCTCAAAATGCGGTGGCTGTTCCTCGCGGGCGACCACGCTGATTTCAATTTTCTTGAACCCCGCCTTCTCCAGCCAGCGATGCAAATCGCTCTCGGGAAAACCAAGCCAGCGATCCCCGTACAGGTCGCGCGCCTTAACAAAATTATGGCGCAACAGGTCAAGGATCAGAATCTGTCCGCCTGAACGCAAAATCCGGTGCGCGCTCTGAAGGGCTTGATCTGGCTTTTCGGCATGATGCAGCGCTTGGCTTAAAATGACCAAGTCCACGCTGCTGGGATCTATTGGTGGGTTTTCGAGGTCGCCCAGACGAAATTCCAAATTCTTCAACCCGTTCTTTTTCGCTTTGGCCGCGCCAAAGGCCACAATTCTTTCAGAGTTGTCCACCGCGATGACTTTTTTGCAGCGACGCGCCAGCAGTTCGCTCAACAAGCCCTCGCCCGCCCCCAAATCCGCAACTACCAGGGGCGGCAGGATACGCAACAGCAGATGCCCAAACGCCTGCCAGGACCGGCCCGGTCCATAAACGCGGTCAAACCGTCCGGCAATCTGGTTGAAATAAACCTGGGCGCGCTCGCGTCGCCGGTTAAGGACGCGCTTGAGGTTGATCTGATCCGAATCATGCTCGGGCAACTCCTTGCCGCCTCGCAACGCCAGCTTGAGCCATTCGCCTGATGGCCCGTCGCCGTTTTGCTTGAGCCTGTAAAAAGTCCGCTTTCCCTCCCTTCGGGATTGCACCAGTTCGGACTCCTGGAGCAATCCCAGGTGCGTCGATATGCGCGACTGCCCGAGCCGGGTGACTTCCTGGAGTTCATTGACCGACAATTCATCCTTCTCCAGCAGCGCGATGATTCGCAGCCGCGTCGGATCGGCCAGAGCCCGGAGGCATTTGAGAGTGGCAGGCATTGGGCGGCGTTATAATTTATTGACGGTCAGACAAGGCGTGAAACCAAAATCGGGATTGACGCTTTTCAAAACGGATATATCATCCTATCTTGATACGTCAATACGTCTTTGAACACTTAGAAAAACAATTCCATGAGCAAATCCTACATTTTTTCCTCTGAGTCCGTTGGTGAAGGTCATCCGGACAAAGTGTGCGATACCATTTCCGATGCCGTGCTGGACGCGTGTCTGGCTCAGGACAAGAACAGCCGCGTCGCCTGTGAAACCTACGCCAAGAGCAACGTGGTCGTAGTCGGTGGCGAGATCACTACCCGCGCCGATGTCCATGTCAATGAGGTGGTGCGCAAGGCCATCCGTGACATCGGCTACGTAAATGACGACGACGTGTTCCACGCCGACAAAGTGTTCATCACCAACCTGATGACCCGCCAGAGCCCGGACATCGCCCAGGGCGTGGACGCCCGCGAGGCTGAGGGCAAGGACACCGCCGAGCAAGGTGCCGGCGACCAGGGATTGATGTTTGGTTTTGCCTGCGACGAGACGCCCGAATTGATGCCTGCCCCGGTCATGTTTGCCCACCGCTTGGGCCGCGAGTTGACCCGCATTCGCAAGAGCGGCAAAGTCAAATGGCTTCGCCCCGACGCCAAGAGCCAGGTTTCCGTCCAGTATGAAAACGGCAGGCCGGTTCGTATCACCAGCGTGGTCATTTCCACCCAGCACGCCGCCGACGTGAAACACAAGGAAATCAAGGATTTCTGCATCAAGGACGTCATTCAGAAGGTGCTTCACGGCGACATGCTCGACAAAAGAAA
>CALJZV010000464.1 GCA_937983475.1 uncultured Verrucomicrobiales bacterium | reverse complement strand
GTCACTTTGACTCCCATGGCACATGACGGCTTTTTGTTTGGGGGTTGGACTGGGAGCATGGACATTTACCGCATGCCTTTAATAATAACGATGACGTCCGATATGAAATTAACAGCGAACTTCGGGCCTGCCGGAATCGGCGTGATCATGGATAATTCCCAGGCCAAATTCGAGGGGAAATGGCAGACATCGGACAAGGCGCGGCCGGGGACGCGTTACGGAGACTATCGCTTTGTGTCGAGTGTTCCAGGCTCTCCCACAGCTTGGGCGGAATTTCGCCCAAACCTTCCTAAAGCTGGCCTGTATGACGTTTACATTTGGTATATCAGCGGAACCAATCGCGCCTCCAGCGTGCCTTGTGAGATTGCCTTTAAAACCGGAAAAGCCCAGGTGTCGGTTGATGAAACTGTCCGGGGAGGACAATGGGTGCAGCTCGTCGTGGAGAAGGAGTTTGATCAAGGCGAGGGCAGCTACGTCCGAATCGCCAACAACGCTACTCCCGTTCCCTCGGTAGTCGTCGTGGATTCGGTCGCATTTGTGTATAAGGGCGGGCCGCAGAGCGCCGGAGATGTTCAGGCTCGCTGAATTTGTCTGGACGTTTTTTACGATTTTTCAGCCCAGCAATCGCTGGGTTTCCGTTGCGTCGGTCAGGTTTTTTTCCAGCAGCCGCCTAGCGGAGTCGGCGAGTTTTTCAGCCGGCACAATTGCCTCCGGTCCGCGATGGCGGATTTCCTGGCGAAGCGGGTCGTTGAGGCGAATCCACTCCACAATTGGAATTCTCCCCTGATAGCCGGTGTTCAGGCAACGCGAGCAACCCTTCCCGGAGCATGACGGGCACAGTTTCCGAATCAGCCGCTGGTTAACAATCATTTCCAAGGCGGAAATCACGGCGTAATGGTCCCGACACATAACCATCAACCGTTCCAGCACCCCTTTGCATGAGCCCGCGTGCAGCGTGGCAATGACCATGTGGCCGGTCAGCGCCGCCCGCACTGCCAGGTTGGCCGTCTGGTCATCGCGGATTTCGCCCAGCACCAGCACCTGGGGATCCTGACGCAGCAAATGCCGCGCAGCCGTGGCAAAGTCCAGCCCCCGCGCCTCGCTGATTTCCGTTTGCATAATGCCGGGGATGATTTGCTCAACCGGATCCTCGACTGTAATGACATGACGGCTGCCCTCCTGGGCAAGTTGGCGCAGGCAGGCATAAATCGTCGTGGTTTTTCCGCTGCCCGCAGGGCCCGTCAACAGAAGCAGGCCGGATTGGCGCTGAAGGAACGCTTTTATTTCGCCACAGGCATCAGGTGAAAGCTCCAGTTGCTCCAGTGTTTTATTTTCCTTTGACGCAAATAAACGAAGAACGATTTTTTCGCCGGTGATGGCAGGATAAGTGGCCACACGGATTTCGTTCCGAGCCCCGATGTCCTTGCGGTCAATGCGGCCATCCTGAGGGAGGGATTCCTGATAGGTCTTGAGCCGAGCGAGGAACTTGATTCGGCCAAACACACGTTCGGCCAAATTCTTTTCAATCACGACGGAGGGTGTCATCAATCCATCGAGCCGGAAGGCAACTTGCGCGCCCTCGCCATTCATCTGGAGGTGAATGTCGCTGGCACCCGCGGCTTCGGCTTTGCGGATGAGCTGTTCGAGCGTTTCAGGCGCGGAGCCTGACTCGTTGATTGAGGCAGGGTTACTTCTCATGGGCCGATTGCACAAGCACCAGCGGAGTCTGCCTGCGCCGATTGAAAAGGGCCAATGGTTTCAAGAGCCATGCGGGTCGAGGTTTATGTCCAGGCAGTTCGGATGCGGCTTTTCTGAAATGCAGGGTGAGTTTGTGAATGCCAATTCCGCATAGGACCGCATCCGTGAGGTAGCCCACAGCAAACCAGACGCCCGCCATCCAGCCGCCCAAATCCGATGCTCCCTGCACAAACGCCATCGTCAGCAGGCCCATGACAATTGAAAAATACAGCCACGGCATGACCAGAACGTGCAGGAGCGATTTTGTCAGGGCTTTTGCCGGGCTTGAAGCGGACAGCCCCTGCCACAGGCCAAACCATGTCAGGGCATAGGCGTCGGCCATCAACAGGCCCACGGACGCCAGGAAAATAATGGCCAGTTCGGTGCTGTCGCCTGAATTGAAAGCAAAGCCCAATAAAAAGATGTCCAACCCAAGCACAATGGCGAACGGAACCACAAACTGCCGCCGCACGGCAGCAAGCAGGCCTTTCAAAATATCCGGAACCCTCAAAGGCGATGTCAGCATCAATTCGAGCGCGCCGGATTTTCGGTCCTCGGCCAGACGGCGGGTGACTTCCAAAGCCAGCCAGCCTTTCAATACCAGGTGCAACAGAGTCACGGCGACAATGAGAAATTCAGGGCGGACGGCCACATTCCGAAAGTGCCACCACGTTGCTGCCCAGATTGAAACCAACACCAGCATTGCCAGCCAAAGCGCGGCCATCCGGTGGCGCCCTCGGTGGGCCAGCCAAAGGACCGGGTTGATCGCAAACCAATGTTCCCGCTCACGCCGGCGCTCCTCGCCGCTGCCAAAGGCCCACTGATGCCAGCGCGCTCGCAGGCGAACCGCATGGACGCTGTCGGGACGTTCGCGCAAAGCCCGAGGCAAAAGGAAACTGGCGCCGGCCAAAAACGAGATGCTAAGGAACAACATCCACTGGATCGAATGCCAGAAGGATTTGCCGCCATTTGCGGCGTAGGCGGAATCAAATGAACTGTAGCAGGCGTAAAACGGGCTGAATTTATGAATTCCATCATTGATAACCAATCCCGTGTTACCGATTAAATCGCCACCCAGCAGCGGCGCCATTGAAAACAGCGCGATGAGGCCGACGGCGCCAAGCCAGTTCCGTTGGCTGTCGCAAAAGATCGCCGAGGCGAACATGCCGGCGCACAAAGAAAACCCGAGCGTGGTGACCAAGGTCAGTGACATTCGCCAAAACTCCCCACCCGTGACGCCTCCCAACAGAATGGGAATCGCCAGCACGGGCAGAATGCCCAGCAGCGAGTAGAATCCGGCCAGGGACTTGGCCAGAAGTTTTCCCAGCACGATGTCATGGCTGTGGATCTTCGTGAGAAACAAAAGTGGCAGCGTCCCGTCTCGCTTTTCTTCGCTTAAGGCGTCGGCTGTGACGAACGCCCCGGCCAAAAGGCAGCAGACAAAGGCCATGATCGCCATCAGTATAAAAAGAATCCGCCCGGTTTCCTGTGGCGGGACGATGCCCCTGAAACTGGGCGAGAGCACGGCCAGCGCGCAGAGGATGCTCAATGCCGCGATGCCGCATCGGCCCCAATAGGTCCGGGCGCGGCGGGAAGCCTGCCTCAATTCGCGTGTTGCCAGCGGAAAGATCATGCCAGGCTCTTGAGGATGCCCACAAACACCAGCCCATATTGGATCAATGAAAGCAGCCCGCCCAGCACGGCCAGAATCATGCCCCAGTTCAAATAACGGCTGCCCGGGTTCCACTCGTTTTCTATTTCAATCCGGGTTTGGTGAAACTTACGTGTCGCCAGAACCAGGAAGGGTATTCCCAGCAGTGGAATGAAACTGCACCAGCCATACACCCAGCAGGCGAGTGAATCTTCAATGAGGCGAATGCGTTCGGCGGGAGATTTCATCATCAGTCGGGTTTTAATTGCTCGACACTCGGGCTGGCCGGGGTTGCCTCCGCGCGGCGGATGTGGTTGCGCTCGGCCAGGTCCAGCTCCCGGGAAAGCCAGTGCAGGGCGCGGCTGTTGGATGTGACGAGCAGCAGCAGCAAGGTGGTCAACAGCAGCACCAGCACCGTGGCCACTCCGTCCTGATGGCGTTTAACAAATCGGATTTTCATGGCTTTGGAACGGCTTGGAAATGAAACAGCGGACGCACCCGGGATTTTTTGTCCCGGCCCTTTAGTTCGAGTTGCCACTGCCAACTGGTGACGTGCTTGAGGCGAACCGGCTCCATGCGGGATGTTTTCACGTGTTCCAGCAGCACGGTTTCCGGCCCGGAGCCAATGCGGCGTAGAATTCTTCCTTCGCGGAAAATATAAACAATCTCGCCGCTCGCCCCACGGATGCGCACTGACCGCGCTGGTTCATTTTCCTGTGGGATGGGTTCGACAGTCGCGCCCCGTATGTCCGCCCGCCAGCGCTCGCCGGCCTGGAGCACTCGGGATATGTCCGACGCATTCTGTTGGAGTCGCTGAGATTGGAACGAAAACCGATGATAGGCTGTGATGGCGATGGTAATGACGACAGCGAACAGTCCGATGTACAACAAGGCTTCGAGCAACAGGATGCCGGCGTGATTTTTCCCGTAACCGTACTGGTTCCCAAACTTCATTTCACCCTCCCTTCCCGAACCACGGTCCGGCCTCGCTTTTCGCGCCATTCCAACTGCAAACGGTCGCCTTCGCGGGTGAGGAAAAATTCGCCCGGCGGCAGGTTCCTTGCCGCCTCATTTTCCACAAAATAACGGTGCGCGCCTTCGGGGTGGGCTTTCCATTCGCCGGCCATCAGGGTTTCAAATTCGCCGTCCACAATCTCCATGGCAACGGTTCGGGTGTAGTGGGCGC
>CALJZV010000463.1 GCA_937983475.1 uncultured Verrucomicrobiales bacterium | reverse complement strand
AGTGTCCCTCGGGAAATGAACTTTTGCAACAGGCCCATCCTGCTTAGCCTGTTGCGATGCAACCGATGCGGATTGTGGACATTGACAACCTGGCCGAGGGCCGGACGGTGAAGTTTCACTTCGACCGTGAAGGCCGCAAAGTCGAGGGTTTTCTTGCGCGGTTTGAAGGTCGGTTTGTCGCCTACGAAAATGTCTGCCGCCACATTCCGATCTCGCTGGATTACGGGGACGACCGGTTTTTCAGCCGCGACGGCAAACACTTTCTCTGCCAGACGCATGGCGCCTTGTATGAGCCGCACAGCGGATTGTGCGTGCGCGGCCCCTGCGAAGGCGACCGCCTCAAGCCGCTGAACATCGCCGTTCGCGACGGCGCAGTGTGGCTCGATGAACCAGCCTCGTCCGCCTGGTAAATATACCTTGCAGTCAAAGGTGATTTTCAGTTGGTGGTTGCATATTTTATTTTGACGGTTACAAACGCGCCCATGAATTTAATGCGGCTTTTGGCCATTCTTTCCCTCTGCGCGACCACGGCGGGCGCGCAGTCCAGCCTCAACTCCGGCGTCAGCTACGACCGGGAGGAAAACTTTCACCGCGGCGAATGGGAATTGGGCGGCGGCGCGGCGGTGATGTTTTCTCCCTTCGGCGCCACCCGCAACCGGCCGACGCACAATTATGCCGTGGGCATTCTTCAAGCGGGCTGGATGCTCTCGGACATCAATGAATGGGGCGCGGCGCGCGGCAACTTCGAACTGGTCGGCGAAGGCTTCGGCGGCGGTGTGTTCGTCGGGCGCGGCAACTACGTCTCGGGCTTCACTTTGTGGCTGCGCTACAACTTCATCCAGCCCGGCTGGAAATGGGTCCCCTACGCGCAGATTGGCGCGGGCGGCACCGCCACCGACATTGACCAGCGGATCGTTGGCCAGGTGTTCCAGTTCAATCTCGATGCCGCCGTCGGCACCCGTTACTTCATCAAGCCGAATGTCTCAATCAACGCGGAATACCGTTACCAGCACATCTCCAACGCGAACATCGGCCCCAACAACCTGGGCATCAACGCGCAGGGCGCGATGCTGGGCGCATCCTATTTTTTCTGAAGCAACCCGATTGGGAGCAACAACCAAAAGCCCGTCAGAAGTGGCTGTCCGACATGGATTCGAACCATGACAAACTCCTCCAAAGGGAGTTGTGCTACCATTACACCATCGGACAACGCACGGCTAATTAACCGCAAGAAATTGCCGTCGCCAAGTGAAAATTAAAATTTGGCCCGAAACCGGTTTCATTTTTCCATAAGAACATCAAGCGCCTTGAAACTTTTCTACACAGGGCCGGTGATCAACACCGAGATGCTGGTGGTGATGCTTGAAAAACATGGCATTGCCGCCATACAGGAATTCCTAGACCCCTCCCTGCCCGATGACGGCGATCTCAGCCGCGAGGCCCGCGTGCTGGTGCCGGAGGCCGATTACGACCGCGCTTACCGGCTGTTTTACGAAGACAAGGAGAACGAGCTTTGAATGACGTGAGGAGTGAACGTGTTCCGGCAATTCGCCTCATGATTTCTCGGCACACTTCACTTGCGCGTTGGCTCTCTTCACCTATATTTCCCGTCCAATGTTCGAAAACATCAAAGCACAACTGAGCACCGTCGCGGACAAACTGGTTCATCTGCGGAGGTTTCTTTGACGTCGCCAGCGCGCAAAAACGTCTGACGGAACTCGACGTGCTGATGTCCCGGGACGACTTCTGGAACAACCGCGACCAGGCCCAGAAGCTCATTGATGAGGCCAACACCCTTCGTAGAAAAACCGAACCGCTGCTCAAGGCCGAGCGGCAGGTGGAGGATTTCAAGGTGATGATCGAGCTGGCCGAGGCCGAGCCCGAGGCCGAACAACTCAAGCACCAGCAGGAGCTGGAGCGCGATCTGGCGCAATTCTCCAAGGAACTGGAAACCCTCGAGTTGAAAGTCCTGCTCAACGGCCCCCACGACAAGAGCAACTGCATTCTGAGCATCAACGCCGGCGCGGGCGGCACCGAGTCCTGCGACTGGGCCAACATGCTCCAGCGCATGTACCAGCGCTGGGCGGAATCCCGCGGGTGGCAGGTGGAGCTGACCGATGTGCTTGCGGGCGACACCGCCGGGATCAAGAGCGCCACCCTGCTGATTCAAGGCGAAAACGCCTACGGATTCTGCAAGGCCGAGCGCGGCGTTCACCGGCTGGTCCGCATTTCTCCCTTCGATTCCAACAAGCGCCGCCATACCAGCTTCGCCAGCGTGGATGTCATCGCCGAAATCGAGGAGGACAGCGGCGAAATTGTCATTCCCCCGACCGAACTTCAGGTGGACACGTTCCGGTCGGGCGGCAAAGGCGGCCAGAATGTCAACAAGGTGGAAACCGCCGTTCGCATCACCCACTTGCCGACCGGCCTCATCGCCGCCTCGCAAAGCCAGCGGTCGCAGCACCAGAACCGCGCCACCGCGATGAAAATGCTGCTCTCCAAGCTCTACGCCAAGCGATTGGACGAGCAGAAGGCCGAGATGGAGCGCTTCTACGGCGACAAGGGGAGCATCTCGTGGGGCAACCAGATTCGCAGCTACGTGTTCCAGCCTTACCGCATGGTCAAAGACCTGCGCACCGGAGTTGAAACCAGCGATGTCCAGGGCGTAATGGACGGCGACCTCGACCCGTTTGTCAACGGCTGGCTGCGCGCCGGGTGTCCCGCCAAACGCATGGCCGGCGTCAAGGATGAAGAGGAATAAAAACTCGCATTCTCCGCCCAGTCCGTTTGACTCTGGCATTCATTTTACTTCCGGTTAAATAAACGCCGTGAACATTCTCGACACCATTGTTGAACAGAAAAAGGCCGAAGTGGCCAAACTGCCGGACGCGCCCGTGACTTCTGGCAAATTAAAAGCCGCCTTGCAACAGCGCGGCGAGCTTCGCGACTTCACCGCCGCCCTGCGCCACCCGCGCCGCGGCTCCGTGGCCCTCATTGCCGAGGTCAAGAAAGCCTCCCCCTCCGCGGGCGTCATCTGCAAGGATTTTGACCCCGTCCGCATCGCCAAGGAATACGAGGCCGCCGGGGCAAGTTGTTTGTCGGTTCTCACCGACGAAAAGTTTTTCCAAGGCTCGCTCGATTATCTCAAACAAATCCGCGACGCCGTGAGCCTTCCCCTGCTCCGCAAGGATTTCATCATCGATGACCGCGCGATTCTTGCGGGGATCGAGTGGGGCGCGGACGCCGATTTGCTCATTGTGGCCATACCGAGTGGTGCGGAAGTAG
>CALJZV010000462.1 GCA_937983475.1 uncultured Verrucomicrobiales bacterium | reverse complement strand
CGATGAAGGCCGCCTTTTCGCGGGCCACAACCGCCTCGTCACCGGTCATCTTGTAAAACCAGGTTTTGTCCCCGTGCGGCACCATCGCGGCCATCATGCTCGCCGGCTTGCCGGTCTTGGTGTCGGTGCCCTTCAAATCCACCAGCATGGCCTTGCCGCAGTCCACTTCGATGGTGGTGGTCTGCCTGGGCAGTTGCGCGGCATCAATCGGCTCGAGGGAAAGCTGTTGTCGCCAGCGGTTGACATTGGCCAGGGGGCCCCCCACAGCACCGGGAAACACACTGATGGCGATGTCCGCCTTGTTGCCCGCGCCGTCGGAGGTTTCAAACAGTTTGTAAACCATCATCGTCGGCGGCTTTTCGTGCCAGTTGTCCGGAACGGTCATTCTCGGCTCGCCGGGCTCGGCCTCGGCGGCCGGTTTCTTTGGGCGCGGGATTTCGGCAACGGACGCCGGCGCGCTTTTATTTTCCACAAAGGCGATGGAATTCAGCAGCGCGAGAAAGCGGGCCTTTTCCTCGCCGACCAGGGTTTTGTCGCCGCGCATTTTGAAAAACCAGCTTGTGCCGTCCTTTTCCAGCACCGCGGCCAAGGTGCGCTGCTCGGGACCGGCCAGATCATGCAACTTGCCTTCCTGCGAGCCGATGCGCACCGGTTCGGCTGCCAACTCGGATTCCTTCACGTCGCCCAAGCCAATTTCCCCGCGCCACCGGTTGACGTTGTCCAGTTCGGTCCCGACGCGTCCGGGAATGGGGATGATCGTGATCTCCGCCTTTTGATCGCCCTTGGATACGCGGAAATTGCCGACGCGCATTCCGGTGGGGGCCAGTTCCGACCAACCCTCGGGCGTCTGCCATTTGATGGGCGACTGGCTGGATGCCGCGGAAATGGCACCAGAAGTCGACGCGGGCGCCTCTGCGGCCGCGCGCTCCTTGGATACCGAATAGACTTTAATTTCCTCACGGGCGCACCCCGTTAAAGCCAATGACACTATTCCGGCAACACACCAGGCCGGACTGGATTTAAATCGCGTTTTCAAACGAGAACCTGCTTTTAAAGCGGCGGTAACATAGCCGAGTTCCCACCTCCGTAAAATGAATTTTGAAATTCTGACGGCATTGGGGCGGACGCGGATTCATTTTTTCGCGGGAAAGCTCCGATGTTTTTGCCGCCCCGCCCACTGTTTAAAGGCTTGTCTCCGGCAGCGCATCGGCGTAGGAAAACTCCCATGCCAAAGATTGAATTTCCCACCAATTCCCTCAATCGTCGCCACTTCATCTACCTTTCAACGCTCGCCGCAAGCGCGGCGCTGACCGGGTGCGCCACGCCCGGTCGGGTGCGGTACAAGTCGCCCAACGAGAAATTGAACATCGCCGGCATCGGCGTCGGCGGCAAAGGCGCCAGCGACATCGCCGGTTGCGCCGAGGAAAACATCATTGCCCTTTGCGACGTGGATCTGAACACGCTCAACAAGGCCGCCCAGACCTACAAGGGCGCGCAGCTTTACCGCGATTACCGCAGGATGCTTGAGCAGCAGGACAATTTGGACGCCGTTGTCATCAGCACGCCCGACCATCAGCACGCGTTGCCGGCGTTGATGGCCATGAGCCGCGGCATGCACGTTTACCTGCAAAAACCGCTCCCGCAGACGATTTACGAGGCCCGCGTGCTGACTGAGGCGGCGCGCAAATACAAGGTGGCCACACAGATGGGCAACCAGGGCCACTCCATGGAGGGCAACCGCGAGCTGTGCGAAATGATCTGGTCGGGAGTCATTGGCGACAGTCGCGAGGTGCATTCCTGGAACGAGCGGCCCATTTGGCCACAGGGCTACAACAGGTTGCCCGGGCAGGATCCGGTTCCCGCTCATCTGGACTGGGATTTGTGGCTTGGGCCCGCGCCGATGCGCCCCTTCAAATCCACCTGGCCAGACGATGTAGAGCCGCAATTCAAGCGCGCTGGCCGGCCGGTGTATCATCCGTTCTGCTGGCGCGGTTGGTGGGACTTTGGCTGCGGCGCGCTCGGCGACATGGGCTGCCATGTTCTCGACGGCCCCACCTGGGCGCTGAAACTGGGCGCGCCCACCAGCGTGGAAGTCGTGGAGACCTCCGGCGTCACGGCGGAAATGGCGCCCAAGTGGAGCATTCTTCGCTATGAATTCCCGGCGCGCGAGGGGCTGCCGCCTGTGACCCTTCACTGGTACGACGGCGGCAAAAAGCCGCAGAAGCCCAGGGAAATGGAGGCCAAGGAACTGCAAAGCAACGGCTCGTTGTTCATCGGCAGCAAGGGAAAAATCTACTGCGAAACCTACGGCGCCAACCCCACTCTCCTGCCGGAATCCAAAATGAAGGACTTCGTCAAGCCGCCGAAAATCATTCCGCGCACGCCCAACAACAGTCCTTATGACGACTGGATTCGCGCCTGCAAGGGCGGCATCGCAGCTTGCTCCAATTTCAGCGTGTCCGGGCCGTTCACCGAAACGGTCCTGCTGGGCAACTTGGCGTTGCGCACTGGCAAGAAAATATACTGGGACGCCAAAAACATGCGCGCCAAGGGCGTTCCCGAAGCCGACCGCTTTATTCGGCACGAGACCCGCAAAGGCTGGGAATTGACCGTGTAATGGGCTCCGGCCTTGGGGAGCACCGGCAAATCACGCTCCCTTTTTGACCGGCTTTTTCTGCCGCGTGGCTGGGTCGTGCTCCGGCTTGGAGGGATCGTAAGCAGGATTGGGCGAGGGCATCTGCGCCCCAACTTCCTTGCGCCAGGCGTGGAGGCGCTTGCGCAGTTCAGCGGCCTTGTCGGGCATTTCCGCCGCCAAGTTGCGCTGTTCGCCAAGGTCGTCGCGCAAATTGTAAAGCTCCACGCGCATGTCGTCGAAGAACTCCAGCAGCTTGAAATCGCCCGCACGAATTGCGCCATACGGCGTGGTGCCACCGAGCTGGTAATGCTGGTAATGGGGGTAATGCCAGAAGAGCGTGTCGCGCTTTAACTTTCCAGACTGCCGCAGCAGGGGCACGAGGCTCAGTCCATCCACCGGCCCGCGCGCGGATTTTTTCAGGCCCGTCATTTCCAGCACCGTCGGAAACACGTCCATGCTGATGACCGGCGTGTCGCAAACGCTTCCGGGCGCGGTGACTCCCGGCCAATGGACAATGAATGGCACGCGCGTGCCGCCCTCGTAGCAGGAGCCCTTGCCCACACGCAGCGGCAGGTTGGACGTGGTCGGCACCCGGCCTCCGTTGTCCGAACCGAAAATAATTATCGTGCGCTCCGAAAGCTTCAGCTCGTTCAACGTCCGGCGCATGCGGCCCACCGCGTCGTCCAGGCTTTCCACCATGGCCGCGTACACAGCGTTGGTCTGCGCCTGTCCGGGACGAAGCTTCGCTTTATATTTTTCCACAAGCGCGGGCTTGCCCTGGATCGGCGTGTGAACGGCGAAATGCGGCCAGTAAAGGAAGAAGGGCTCGTCCTTGTGCGCTGCAATAAACCGCGCCGCCTCATCGGCCAGCCGGTCGGTGACGTATTCGCCCTTGGGACCATCCGGCAGCGTGGAAATCCGGTAAGGCGCAAAATAACTCGGCGGGCCGGAACCGAACGACCCGGCCACATTCAGGTCGAAGCCGTGCTTTTCGGGATAATGCTCCTCGTTGCCCAAGTGCCATTTGCCGATGCTGGCCGTGGCATAGCCCGCGGATTTCAGCGCCCGCCCGAGCGACAGTTCCTCCAGCGACAGGTATTTGGTCCAGTCCGGCACGAGCAATTTGGGATTCTCCGGCGGCAACCCCGGAATCCAGTCCGTGACCCGCAGCCGCGCGGGATATTTTCCCGTAAGCAACGCAGCGCGCGTCGGCGAGCACACCGTGCAGGCCGAATAGGCCTGGATGAATTTCATCCCGTCCCGCGCCAGTTGATCCAGATGGGGCGTCTCGTAAAAATCGCTGCCGTAACAGGCCAGGTCGGTCCAGCCCAGGTCGTCGGCCAGAATCAGGATGACGTTGGGCTTTTGGGCCTTGGCGGCGAAGGCTGGAATCAGGTTCAGGAAACCAAGCAAGCTACACAGGACTGCCAGGCAAGCCGGCCATTTAAAAAATGCGTTTTGTCTCATGGGCATCGGGAGTGTTGCGAAGGTTTAACCATGGATCGCTGTTGTTTGCAAATGGACTCATCGGGGGGTGTTGCTTCGATTTAAAGCGTAGGAGCCGAGGCGACGAGGCTCCGACCTTTTGAAGAAATGTGCGCCTCGTTACTTCGGCTCCTTCGGCAAACACATTTTTGAGCGGGCGAGCTCCCGAACTTGGACTGGCAAAGCCAGGAGTGTGAAACTACGTTCGGGACAAATGAAAACCGCCAACTGCGCAGATTTATTTGACTGTCATGTTATGCGGCACGCTTTTCATCTAGTTGCGCTATTGGTATTCATGATTCTGTCAGGTTGCGGACTGACGGCTGAAGAGCAAGCGATGAAGGCAAAATGCGAATCGCTGGTGAAGGATCAAGCTACCACGAACGCGGTCGTGGCGGCGTTTGGAGCGGCTCCGCAGCACACTTTCACCCGTTCACAAGCTTTGGAGCATTATCAGAAGCAACAAACAGAGTATTGGAGCAAGATGTCACAGTATCCTCTCACCTACTTATTTCCGATGTATAGCGGTGGTGTTTTGGTGTATTTCGATGAGAGCGGCAGAGCGGTCGGCTACTACTTGAATATACAGTTATGAGAGTGCCGCCTAGCAGTCCAACACAGCATTGGCCGGAGCCGGCGAGTTCCCGAATTGGGACTGGCAAAGCCAGGGACTTAGAAACTACGTTCGTGGGCAAATGAAAATCGGCTGCAAAATCCCCGAATAAGGCTCCGAAAAGCGACGCCTTCACAACTCGATGTAACTGTTCGAAAAACATGTGGACCACCCTATTCAAAATCAACTTAGTGGGCGCGCGAATTGTTCGCGTGATTGAAGATGTGGACAGGCACAGAATGACCTTCGATGTGAGCTATCCAATGCCTGAGGGTGGGTGCGATTTTCCACAACGTCGGTTCATCTTTCAAGTGTGCCGCAGGTATCTTGTTGATGAGGGACGCAGTTTCGGTGAGCCAGTAATTCAGCGCGTTGAGATTTCGGAGACAGAGCCTCACTTGGTGACTATTCGCATGCACACGGATCACGGGATTCGCGAATTGACCTGCTCGCCCAGTGTTTTTGAGGAAAGCACATGAGATTGTCGCCTAAAATCCAACATCACAATGGCCGGAAGGGGTGAAGTGGGGCGGAGAGCCGATGCAATGCTGAGTTGAACGAGCCGGGCTGAGTTCCTGGCACGCCAGCTCCGTCAGGAGCGGAATATTTGTAGTGTCAGCCCCGGAAAGTAGCGAGCCCCATCGGGGCGGCATATACCGCTCCTGACGGGGCTTTGCAGTCAAACGCCGCTGTCAGAATGTGCTGAGTTCCACGAGCCCCAAATTCTTCGCTGATCAAACGAAAAGTCGGACTCGCGGAGCTCGTTGCTCCGGATGTGTTTGGTTGGCGGCGGGCGAGAACGGTTGTTTTTTGGCCCCGGACAACGCCGCGCCGCCTCCCGAATCGCAGTGCGCAATCAGGGGATTCTGCTCTCGACAATTTGGGGTTGAAAAATGACATTCGCGTCATGGCTTTGACACCTTCCACCATGGAACTGCCGCCGGGCGCGGTCGCGCCGGATTTTCATTTGCCCGACACCGTCAGCGGCAGGACGGTTTCACTGGATGAATTCCAGGACGCGGCGGCGTTTTTGGTCATGTTCATCTGCAACCACTGTCCCTACGTCAAGCATGTGCGCGGGGAACTGGCCAGGTTGGGACGCGATTACAAATCCAGGGGTGTCGCCATCGTGGCCATCAGCTCCAACGACGCGGAGAAATATCCCGCGGACAGTCCTGAGAAAATGAAGGAGGAGGCTCAGGCTGCCGGTTACACGTTCCCCTATTGCTTCGACGCCACCCAGGAGGTCGCCAAGGCCTATCGCGCCGCCTGCACGCCCGATTTTTTTCTGTTCGACAACGACCGCAAGCTCGTCTATCGCGGCCAACTCGACGACAGCCGCCCCGAAAGCGGCATCCCCGTGACCGGCGCCGACCTGCGCGCCGCACTCGACGCAGCCATCGCCGGCAAAGACCAGCCCGAAGGCCAGAAGCCGAGCATCGGCTGCAATATCAAGTGGAAGCAAGGCCGGGCTCCGAGT
>CALJZV010000461.1 GCA_937983475.1 uncultured Verrucomicrobiales bacterium | reverse complement strand
GACAACGCCCAGGCGGGCTTCAGCGCCTCCTCCAATTGGATCCTGGGCACCTCGTCCACCGACAAGTATGGCGCGGATTACAAGTATCGCTCCACCGCTTCGGTCAGCGACGTGGCGACCTGGACCGGCAACCTGCCCAGCACCAAGACCTACAACGTGTCCGCGTGGTGGGCTCAGGGCGCCAACCGCTCCTCGACAGCCTCCTACCATGTCTATCATTCGGGCGGCTCCACAGCCGTCTCAGTCAATCAACAAATCAACGGCGGCAAATGGAATTCCCTGGGAAGCTGGACCATCAACGCCGGCAACAACAATGTGCAGCTGTCCTGCTGGACGACGACCGGGTTTGTCGTGCTGGCTGACGCCATCAAGTGGGAATAAAACAGTAAGTTAACGCGTTTGTTTGGTTAGGTTCTGCCCCCGGATTTTCCGGGGGCAGTTTTTTTGTACCTCCGGCTGTTTATTCCAAAAGACGTGAAGCGGAACAAATAATATTACTGCTGTTCAAAATGTTGTGAGCGATGTCTGGAGTCTAGATTTCATCCCCCCTTCCCGATTTGTGTTTCATCAGGGTTGATGGCCTGAACGCTATTACCGGGCAAAGCGGGGCGCATTTATACATGGTTCTTGAAATGAACACTCAAGCGGCCAGCAAAGTAGCACAGGCAGCCCGTCGAGACGGGCAGGGACTCTACAGTTCTGACTCCTCGCCTGTGTGGGGCAAGAGGGCAAATTCTTTAAAAGGGTCAGCCGGGAATGCCTGACCTACTTTTCGCGCCAATCGTCGAAATAATAAATCAATAACAGTGGGTGAATACGCCCCAAAGCGGCATCACGCTCAAATGCGCTTCTCGTCGGCGTCGATGAAGTCCACGAACACCTGGATATCGTCGCGGTGAGCCATTCCGGCCTCCTCCTTGCGCCACTTCAAGCGGGCTTTTATTTCCTCACCATCCTGGCCGCGGTTCAGGACAAAGCGGTTGAATTCAGCCTGTTCCTCGGGCGATTTCTTCACGTTCTGCCGCACCCAGTCGCAGACCTCGCCATCGGTCACGGACTGCCGGACCACTTCGATGAATTGCTCAGCGCTGACGCCGGTCGCCTTGAGCCACGCGCCGTCAAAGCCCTTGGTAAAATTCTCCTGGTAATCGGGCGCCAGTTTGCCGGCCAGGTGAAGGCGGATTTTGTCCACGAACCGGGGCAGGTAAACCCAACCGGCCATGGTCTCGCGGGGACTTCTTGGATAAATGGTTTTGTCGCTCATAGGAAAATGTGGAAGGAGGACTCAGAAGCCTTGTTCCAGGCTGCGCTCGTATTGGCCGTTGAGCAAATAATTCGCCCCCAAGTCACGCAGCGGATCAGCGTCCGGACCGCAGAATCCGTAATGCAAATGGCGTCGCCATCCCTCGGCGTGCTTGAACTTTTTGGACAGTTTGCCTACAGCCCGGGAAATGTCCTCCATGGTCCGGAGATAGGAATTGAGCTTCTGGCTGGCATCGAGCCAGCTTTGCTGACTTTGGTGGGCCTTGAGCGCCTCCAGCTTGGTCCCGTGCACGGGCGCAGTGTTGATGAACACCCCGGGAATGATTCTGCGGCGCAGGTTGTCCGTCAGGCTGTGGGGCATGCCGTGGTAAATGGTGCAGTCATAGGCCTCGGTCGGACGCGGCGGGACGCTTTTGAAATTCGGCATACCCCGGGCGAAGGCGGCGGTCACCGCAAGGCGACAGGTGTTGGTGTGGTCCTCCATGTAATCCGCGGGCGAATGAGTCAGGATGATTGATGGCTTGACCTCGCGAATCACGGCAGTTAGGCGACGCAGGGTCTTGAGTTCATAGAGAATCTCCAGGTCGTTGCAGATGGGCGGATGGAAATGCGCGCCGAGAATGCCCGCGGCACGCCTGCCCTCCTTAAGGCGGATTTTGCGGGTCGTGGCGGAATCAAATTCAATGCTCCCGCAGTTGCCGCAGGAGAGGTTCATGTAATGAATCTCGTAGCCGGCTTGTTTGAGCTGCAACAAGGTCCCGGCCATCATGAACTCGATGTCGTCAGGATGAGCGGCAATGGCAAAGGCGGTTTTCATTTTATCAGCCACGGATTTTCACGGTTGAAACACGGATAAAAATAATGGAATTGGCCACACTCTTAATTCTTTTTTGTCCATGTTCAGCCCCGTGTTTCATCCGTGGCTTACGACAACTTCACCGTCTTGCCGGTGGCCGCCGATTTGTCCGCGGCGAAAATGACTTTGTGCGTCTTCATCGCATCGGCCAGGCTGGTAAGCGGCATTTCCTTCCCTGCATCCAAGGCATCGAAAAAGGCCTGGAACTGCGTCGTGTAGGGATGATCGGAGACATCGCCGGTGTCCAACAGCTTCATCGCCAAAGTGCTCCAGGCGTTCTTGTTGGTATGCAGCTTCATCGAGTGGAACTTATTGTCCAAAAGGCTGCCCTCGCTGCCGCACAGGTGGGTGTGGAAGTAATAGGGCTGAAGGCAATCCACGATGGCCGCGCACTTGCCGATGCGACCGCTCTTGAACTTGAGAATGGACACGCTGCTGGTGGTGTACTCGTAGGGCTTGAAAATTTTGCTCCTGGACTTGGAGTCGTAGCTGGTGACCTCCGTCACATCGTCACCCATGCAGAGCAGGAGGGCGTCCAGCGCATGGCAACCAGCCGTCAGCAGGGAACTGCCCCCGGCGTCCTTGCGAACATTCCACCGGAACTGCCCATACCACGGCCCAATGCCGTGGTAATAGTCAATTTCGCCATAATGGATATCGCCGAGCAGCCCTTGGTCAATGACCGCCTTGGTCGAGAGGAACTGGCTGGAAAACCGGCACTCGAAGCAGACGCAGGTCTTGACCTTGTTCTTTTTCACTGCGGCCTCAATGGCCTGGCAATCCTTCCAGGAGAGGGCCAGAGGCTTTTCGATGATGAGGTGCTTGCCGGCGTTGGCGGCCGCCACGGCGTGGTCCTTGTGCTGGTAGGGATAGCTACAGATGGAGACGGCGTTGAGGCTCTTGTCGGCGAGCATCGCGTTGAGGTCGGTGTAGGTCTTGATGGGCGATCCCCATTTGGCGCTGACCTCGGCGTCATTGAGCGGGCGCGAGGAATAAACCGCGGTGACCTGGGCTTGCTGGGTGGCGTTGATGGCGGCGATGTGGGCTGTGGCAACCCAGCCGTAACCAATGATTCCGACGTTATATTTTTTCACAGGCATGACTTCAAAAAATGTTCAAGTTGAGACGTAAGGAACGGGCCAAATGCGACAATGTTTGACCGCGCTTGTCAAAAGGTTTTTCCCGAGAAACCAGATCCAGCGCTCAGGCGTTGCGGTTTGCCAAGTCCCGGGCCAGTTGCGCGGCGAGTTGTTGCAGCAAAGGTTCAGGCCGGCGCATCGCTTCCTCCGGGGAAACCAGTCCGGTCAACCCGCGAACGTCCTTAAATAGTTTCGCCGCCTTCTTCGGGTCCTCCACGTGACCCGCCAGCGCCAAACAAGGCACGCCCTGCTCAGCCGCCAGTGTTGCCACGGCGCCCACGCCTTTGCCCATCAGCGTCTGCCGGTCAATGGCCCCTTCGCCGGTGATGACGATATCCGACTGATGAATGAGGTTCTTAAGCTTGGAATGGCGCGCGAATATTTCAAAACCCGATTCGGGCTCTGCGCCCGCAAACGTCATCAGGCCAAAGCCCAGTCCGCCTGCCGCTCCCGCGCCGGGTGTTTTCAAAAAATCCTGCTTCAAGGTTTTGGCCGCGACGGAGGCCAACCGGCGCAACGCCGATTCGGCTGCCGCGAAATCGCCGGGCTGAAGCCCCTTTTGAGGCCCGTAAACCCGCGAGCAGCCGCGCGCGCCCAGCAACACGTTTTGCACGTCCACAGCCACGGTCAGTTTGGGAAAGAGTTTCTTTTTCCGTGGCGGCTCCATGCGGGCCAGGGGGGGCAGCCCGGTCCATCGCGTGATGGGCTGCTCCAGCCGGTCGAGAAACTTCCAGCCCAGCGCGCGGGCCATGCCAAAGCCCCCGTCGTTGGTGGCGCTGCCGCCAATCCCGATGAGGCAGCGGCGCGCCCCTTTTTGCGCGGCGGCCTGAAGGACAGCGCCCAGGCCGAACGTGTCGAGCTGGAACGGGTGAAACTTGCCGCGCGGCAGCAGGGCCAGCCCGATCACCTTGGCCGACTCGATGATGGCGGTTTTGGTTTCAGGCTCCCACCACCAGGAGGCTTCGATGGATTCGTGCGCCGCGTTGACCGTGGCAATGGTTTGCCGCCGCGCGCCCAGCAACCGGCTTATAATTTCCCCAAAACCATCCCCGCCGTCGCTCATGGGAAGACGCTCCACGCGGTCTTTGGGGCGCGACTGTTTCCAGCCGCGGGCGATGGATTTCGCCACCGCTTCCGCGGAGAGGGTGCCCTTGAATTTGTCGGGCACGATGAGGACGCGCTGGGAGTTCACGGCGTTTTTGCCGGCGGCCTTTTGGGTAATTATAGCGGGCGAATCCAGATGTTCCGGAACCGCACGGCGTCGCCGTGGTCCTGCAACATCAACGGCTCTTTGTCGGAATGCTTGGTGTATTTCGGAAAACCCTTGTGCGTGGCGGTGCCCAGGATTTCCGCGTTGTCCTGGATCAGCACGCCGTTGTGGAGAACGGTCACGCGGGCGGGGGAAGCCACCGAACCGTCTTCGGCAAATTTGGGCGCGCGGTAAATGATGTCGTAGGTCTGCCACTCGCCCGGCTTGCGGCAGGCGTTCACCAGCGGGGCATGCTGCTTGTAAATGGAGCCGGCCTGCCCGTGGAAGTAGGTTTTATTGTTGTAGGAGTCGAGCACCTGCACTTCGTAGCGGTTTTGAAGATAAACACCGCTGTTGCCGCGGCCCTGGCCCTCGCCTTTGATTTCGGCGGGCGTGGCCCATTCGATGTGCAACTGGCAGTCGCCAAAGCCTTCCTTGGTGCGAATGCTGCCGGTGCCGTTAACGGTCATTGCGCCGTCCTTGATTTCCCACTTGGCCTCGCCGCCCTTGGCGCTTTCCCATTTGGACAAATCCTTGCCGTCAAAAAGCACGATGGCATCGGATGGAACGGGATCCGGGTTGATGATTTTCGGCTCAACGGTCGGTTCCGGCGGCTCGGTCGGTTGCGCCAGCACAGCCGCGCAGGAAAGGAAGGTTGCCGCAAACAATGTCAGTGACGTGTTACATTTTTTCATAAGGTGAAGCATTTGCGCCGATTCAAGCCGATTGAACGGAGTTGGCAAATGAAAAGATTGAACCAGTCAAGGTAGGGTTCATCCGGACATTGCCATCTGAGCAGACTTTACCGGAGTGGGGACGGCTCGTCCCCATGCATTGTCACACAGCGACAAGCAAACCGGAGACAAGCTGTCCCCACCCCAGGAGAGCAACGGCAAGATGCGTCCGTCACGGTGTTGGGTGATTGTAGCTGGCAGGCGTCAGAATCAGCGGCCCGGATTGCTCGGCATCCATTGCGACGATACGGAGCGTCACAAACAGGCTCTCTTTGTCTCCAGCC
>CALJZV010000460.1 GCA_937983475.1 uncultured Verrucomicrobiales bacterium | reverse complement strand
TGGCCAGCAAGCGGGCATCTGCCGCAGGAAAGGCGTATTGCGCCAACTCGAAGGCGGTGACCCAGGCCAAGGCATCACAACCGATGGGCGAGGGCTCATGCGCCAGCCAACGGCAACGAAAGAATTTCAAGTGAACTGACTTGTCGGGGTAGTCGTGATGAATGGACTCGACCAGTTCGCCGACGGCGACTTCGATGCCCAATTCCTCACGCAATTCGCGGCAAAGACAGTCTTCAAACGACTCGTCCGGTTCGCGTTTTCCGCCGGGAAATTCCCACAGGCCGCCTTGGTGCGCCGTCGCGTGCCGCCGGGTGATGAGCAGTTTGCCGTTGCGAAAAACCAGGCCGGCGGCGACTTCGATGATGTCCGGCTTCACGGCACCTTCCGGATAATTAAAAACTGCGGCCGGATTAACGCCCGATGCTCTTGTAGATGAAGCCAATCCGCTCCATTTCGGCGACATCGAACAGGTTGCGGCCGTCGAACATGATGGGGTGCGTCAGCGCCTTGCGGGCGCGTTCCAGATCGAGTTTTTTGAATTCGGGCCACTCGGTGGCAACCACCAGCGCGTCGCAGCCTTCGGCCACGTCGTTCATATCGTCCACGTAGGTGACGTCCTTGAGGACGGCCTTTGCCTTTTCCATTGCCTTGGGGTCATGCACACGGAGAATGGCACCTTCCTTTTGCAATCGCTGGCAGAGGTCCATGGCGGGCGACATGCGCACGTCGTCGGTGTTCTGCTTGAAGGCCAAGCCAAGCACGCCAATTTTCTTGCCCTTGAGCACCCAGAGCGTGTCGATGATTTTCTTGACGAAGCGCTCCATCTGGTCGGCGTTGATCCGCTGCACTTCCTTCAGCAGGCGAAAATCGTCGCCCAACTGCTCGGAAATCTGGATGAACGCGCTCAAGTCCTTGGGAAAACAACTCCCTCCAAAGCCCAGCGACGCGTCGAGAAACCTGCGCCCGATGCGCACGTCCATGCCCATGCCGTTGGCCACTTCCTGCACGTTGGCGCCGGACGCCTCGCAAATGACCGAGATGGCGTTGATGTAGGAAATTTTCAGAGCCAGGAAAGAGTTCGCCGCATGCTTGATCAACTCGGCGGAATTGATGTCGGTGACGATGATGGGCGCGTTGTAGGGCGCGTAGGTGTCCTTCATGGCTTGGACCGGCCGCTGCGACCGAACGCCGATGACCACGCGGTCGGGTTTCATGAAGTCGTCCACAGCGAACCCTTCGCGCAGGAATTCCGGGTTGCTGACCACGTCGAAATCCACGCGCGCTTTGCAGTAGCGCTTGATCGTCTCGGCGACCTTTTCGCCGGTTTTCACCGGCACGGTGCTTTTGTCCACAATGATCTTGTAGCTGGTCATCGCGCCGGCGATTTCGCGGGAAACGCCCTCGATAAAGCTCAAATCCACCGAGCCGTCCTCCTGGGGCGGGGTGGGAACCGCGATGAAAATAATGTCCGATTTCTCGACGCCTTCCTGGGTGCTGCTGGTGAAGCTCAACCGTCCGGCGGCCACGTTCTTTTTGACCAACTCCTCCAGGCCAGGCTCGTAAATCGGCATGCCGCCGTCCTTGAGCAATTTGACCTTGGCTTCGTTGTTGTCCACGCAGATGACCTGATGGCCGACCTCGGCAAAGCAGGTTCCGGTGACCAAACCCACATAACCCGTTCCAATGATTGTCAGCTTCATGAAAAATTAGGGCGTTAAAATGCTTCTGCGCGAGGCGGCAAGCTGTGAAGAAACCGTCATCCCCGCTTCGAAGGGCGTTTCAGGTCTCCAACTCAAGGCTGGGGGGCGACTGGCGCGGGCGTCGGAGCGGGCATGGATTCCGCGCCTTGGGGCGCCTTCGGTGCCAGTTCCGGATGCTTGGCCAGCAGCTTTTCCCTGCGGATGGCCGCTTCGGAGCGCCAGACGTCAAAGGGGCTGGTGGAGGCTTCCATTTCCGAATAAATCTTCAACGCCTGCTCGGATTTGCCCTGGGTCTCGTAAATCCGCGCCAAGGCGAGGTTGGCCATGGGGCCAACGGCCTCGCTCCGGTATTCCCGGGCAATTTCCTGATAACGGGTGGCCGCCTCGTCAGTCTTGCCCATCGCTTCCAAACTCGACGCGACGCCAAAAGCTGCCTGGGGCCGCAAGGCGCTGTCCGGGTGACTGCTGATGAACTGCTCGAACTGCGCCTTGGCCTGGTCGTATTTGCCCTCGGCGAAGAGTCCCCCAGCGCCGAGGATTGCTGCGTGCGTGCCGGCGGTGGTGCTGGGATAGTCACTGGCAATCTTCAGGAAGGCGTCGGCTTTGGCGGGTTCGATGTCGCGCGACGGCATTAAATCAGTGCGAAGTCCGATCAGCGCTTCGCTGGCCTCGGCCTCGGTTGAGTTCTTGTGCCAGACATAGATGGCGATGGCGCTGCCGATGACGGCGGCGGCGATCAGCCCTCCGGCCACAGCCTTTTTGTTTACTTCCAGCCAGGCCAGAAAATCGAGCAACGGTGAGCTTTCGGTCGTTTTTGCTTCCATACAGGAAGGGCAGATTCTCCGGGCAGACTTGAAAAACGCAAGCCCCTTTTTCGCCCTGAAACGCGCCTCCTCCAAGGTCAATGCAACGAGATCCGCGAGTCCGACTTTTCATTTGGCCGAAAGATTTAAAGATTCGTGGAAGGCGTCTCAATATTTACCGTCTCCGCCGGTGCGAGTGGCCGCGAGTTTCATCGGATCCTTGCGGACGGTGCCTCATGAGGACGACCTTTGGGGATTTTCAAGGGCCGCGCCCGATTTTTCGAGGCAAATGGTTGGAAATCCGGCAAACCCTTGGAAAAATGCAACTTGCAACCTGTCCTTCCGCGAAAACGACCCAATTTCGGTTTGCAAAAAAAGTTTTCCAACGTCGGCGACGAAGTTTTGGCTCCCAAAAAAAGATTTCCGACGCCGGAAACAAAGTTTTGGGTCTCAAAAAAAAGTTTTCTACGCAAACCATGGAATTTTGTTTCCATAAAATTGGTCCGCAACGCAGATC
>CALJZV010000459.1 GCA_937983475.1 uncultured Verrucomicrobiales bacterium | reverse complement strand
TGCCGCATCTGCATGTTTGCGCTCGGCACCTGCCGGCTCCCGGATAACCTCCTCCTGGAACTGGCCCTGCAACTGAGGTTGTTGATACTGTTGCCGCGCTGGAGCTTCTCCAGCTCTAGCGCCCTTTGCGGCATCGTCCGCTATGGCCGATGCCGTGAGAAGAACAGCCCCTGCACATGACAGGAGCGTTGGTCGTGTAAAAGTTATTGCTTTCATACCCGAAGTTACCCTCATGACAGAAGTGGACAATGAGGATGAGCCCCGGTTAACCCATGCGTATGGGAACTGAAGAAATGTCAGCAAAAAGAGGAGGTGGCGCCTTCCCTGGCGATCCGCACAGGCGCGCTAAATAAATCGAATTGTGGAAAGACTTACTATTTCTCGCCCAAACCTTCGTTCTGAACCCACTGTATGGCGTGATGCACCAGTTCAGTGGCATTCTTAAGGTTTAATTTTTCCTTAATATGGGCTCGGTGCGATTCTACGGTCTTGACACTGAGGTGGAGTTTTTCGGCAATCGGACGCGTCCCATGCCCCTGGCCTATCAAGCCAAACACCTCCAACTCGCGGTCGCTTAGTTCCTCGACTGGCGATCCGTTGAGGGAGGATTTGCCACCCACCATGCGATTGAGAAGTTTGCTCCCCAGCCCCTCACTTAAATAAACATCGCCTTGCTGCACGCGTCGAAGGGCGACCAG
Source organism: uncultured Verrucomicrobiales bacterium (assembly GCA_937983475.1). Lineage (GTDB taxonomy): Bacteria > Verrucomicrobiota > Verrucomicrobiia > Limisphaerales > JACDHS01 > CALJZV01. The sequence continues at coordinate 2,685 of CALJZV010000459.1, read as the reverse complement.
AACTTGATCGGTCGCCTCCTGTTTCATGATGTAACCCGCAGCGCCAGCACGCAATGCCCGCTGGGCATATACCGATTCGTCGTGCATGGACAAGATCAGGACGGTCAACTTCGGCATCCGAGCCTTGATGTTTTTCAACAATTCAATGCCGCTGGAACCCTTCAATGACAAATCGAGGATGACGATGTCCGGCTGAATCGAATCAATCCCGTCCATCGCCTTGCCCGGCTCGTCCGCTTCGCCGCACACATGAAGATCCTTTTCCTGGTTGATCAAGCGGGTGATGCCTTGTCGCAACAATGGATGGTCATCCACAATGAATACACGGGTCGGATTCTTCTTGGAACTGGGCGCTCCAATGCCTGGTCGAGATGAAGTGGTCGTTTTCACTGGCCCCATTTGACTTCATTTGGCAGCGATGGCCAATCAGGGGGCGGCTGTTTGGGGGACGTCAATCACCCTGAAAAAAACATAGGCGCTTTACCGAGCCACCTCGCCAAAGCTACCCAGGCTCGGCTACTCGTTCCGCATCTGAATGGCCCGATGCACCAGTTCAGTAGCGCTTTTCAAATTGAGCTTCTCCTTGATGTGCGCGCGGTGGGATTCAACCGTCTTGACGCTAAGATGCAATTGCTCGGCTATTTGCCGCGTCCCCCTGCCCTGCCCAATCAACCCAAATATCTCCAGTTCACGATCGCTCAGCCTCTCCATGAGCGATCCGGATTCGGTGACCCGCCCGCTGACAAGCTGGTGCATGAGCTTACTGCTCATTTTTTCGCTCAGGTAAATTTCACCCGAAAGCACCTTGCGCAACGCGACCAGCACCTGATCGGGAGGCTCCTGTTTCATGATATATCCCGAGGCGCCAGCCCGGAGCGCACGTTCAGCGTACAACGATTCGTCATGCATGGACAAAATCAACACCAACAACCCCGGATACTGAGCCTTAATGTTTTTTAGCAATTCAATACCACTGCTGCCTTTGAGCGAAATGTCCACGATGGCCGCATCGGGCTTTTCTTTGCCGATGGCATCAAGCGCGTGGGCGGCGTCCTCGAACTGCCCACAAATGATCAAATCCTTTTCCTGCGCTAGCAATTGGGCCAGTCCCTGGCGCAGGATCGGATGGTCATCGACGATGAAAATCCTGAATTTACCCTTTTGCGAGAGATCGGCTTTTCTTTTCTCGGTTGTGTTCATGATGCTGAATGTGTTGTCACTGTCTATGGCCGTAAGACTGGTATAAGGTTTTCTACGCCGTTTACAACAGGTTCACAACACTATTGGCAACAAGAAATCCCGATTGGTCAATCAGGGCAACGCTGACTTCGTCAGAAAAAATTCACCATCGCGGCTCACCTCAGCGGGGCCGGTTCAGCAACCAGAAGACGCCAGCAGCCACCGCAAATCCACCCGCGAACAAATACAGGAGGGGTGGACGGGTGATGTGTCCGGAAAATCGGATGGAAGGCTCGCCTGCGCGCAACAGCGCCTCGTGAATGCCAACTGCGAACAAAATCAGCCCTGCTGTCAGCAATCCCGCCCCCAAAGTCTGGTTCATATTTTCCTATAAAGCACGGTTTCCTCGAATCAAACGCCAGATCAACACGCCAATGGCCAACGCCAAAAGCAGATGCAAAAAACCGTTCATGGTATTGGACGTGATCAAACCCAACAGCCACAACACCAGCAAAACGATGAATATGGTCCACATCATGTGAAGAAGCGTTAGCCGGATTGATCAATATTTCTCCCAGGTTTCGTCCCTTACACCGGCACTCCTGGCTTTCTCTTTTTTGACATGCGCCTCCGCCGTCACCGAAATGTCCTGCGCGCCTGCCTGCTCGAAAATGTCTCGCGCGCGCTTGGCTTGCACCGCTTCCTCGGTGTGAACAGAAATAAGAATGTTGCCAGCCTTGATTTTGCCTTCGTAACGTTTTGCTTCATACTCGGGAATGCCCATGCCCACCAGAGCTCCGGCAATGCCGCCCACTGCGGCCCCAACCGCAGCGCCGCCCAAGGCAGCCATGATAGGCCCCGCAGCCAAAAAAGGCCCTGCGCCTGGAATTGCCAGCGCACCAATGCCCGCCAGCCATCCCAAAGCTCCACCCAGCACGCCTCCTGTACCGGCGCCTGCAACCGCCCCCTCTGGAGCCTTGGTGTGCTGTTCGTGGGCAAAATCCTTTGACCCGGTTTTATCAGGGAACAATACGGAAATGTCATTGTCCGAGAAGCCATCCACCTTGAGTTCATTCACAATGGACTCGGCCTGAAATTCACTGGTGGCAATACAAAATACCGCTTTGGCCATAAAATGTTCCTTTCCTTGTTTTGCTGCTTCGGATGCTTTTCCGGCAGTTCAATTCATAAATAATATATTTCCTTTGTGATGCCGCAGCCATAAGCAGCCGCCCTGATTTTTTTGGCTGCAAATCACCTGTGCCTCGCTCGGTATCCGCTTTAAACTTGTTCCGATGCCCATCGCCTGAAGGTGTAGTTTCCATCCTTGCCAAGGATCGCCACCGTGCCAACGTAGCCGGGATGCGGGACAAATGGGTGAAGAGTTCCCTCAAACCGCTGAATGAGCCGCATTGGGTCATCAACCAATCCGCTTCCAACGCACTTTGCAATGGCTTCCAATCTGGTCCATGACCAAAAAAAAGCGTGGTTGTCGGTGCGCCAGTC